>JBFYSG010000284.1:0-12111 GCA_041301835.1 Chloroflexota bacterium
ATAAAGAGGTTGAAGGCGACGACCAGCACCACCAACCCGATACCGGTTGTTTGCCAGGGATGCGCCGCCAGCTGTCCGCCGGCGCGCTCCAGGGGTTTGCGCGCCAGCCAGATGCCCAGGAGACCGAAGATGAACAATACCGCCCATTGCCGCAGCAGATCGAGCCCCCACTGGCCCCAATCGAAGGGCGGCAGAGGCTCAAGCAATTGCAGGCGCATATGGCGCAGAGGCAGGAAGCCTTCGGTGGAATCTGCCGGGGCTGGTATCTCGATGTGCAGTTTGAGGGTCAGTTCCTCGAATCCGATCAGCCGCATCAGACCATTGTAGAGTTGGATCGGTCCAAGAACCGTGTGCAGGTCGCCATCGATCTGTCCCTGGAGACCGGCGTCGAGACCCAGGGCATACAGGTGGCGGGAGATGGTTGAATCGGGTCCGCTTGTCAGGCTGACCGTGGCGACATACAGATCCCGTTCCAATAAAGCACCTGCCGGCAGGTCGAGCGTCAGGGCGATGACGTAGCTGGCGCCGCGCACATCCCCGCCCACGGAGGCATTCTGGGCGATGAGCACGAGACTGCCGTCCACGATGCCGTTGACCACGACCTGGTTGCCCAGGACGAAAACGTTGCCATGGATCGTCCCTTCGATCAGGACATTCTCGCCGAACAGGACGACATCATGATCGATGATCGTGCCGGCAGGAATGGTGTCGCCATAAAAGATGCCGTCGTCTGCAGCGCGCGCCGGCGAGGGCAGGCTAAGCGCGATCAGGAGTGTGGTCAGCAGGATGGGAAGGAATCTGGGTCTCATATCAGCCTCCGCAGGATGGGTACAGCATTATTGTACAATCTTATTCGTATTTTGGATAACTGCAAAGGGCGCTGTCAGACGCGCCTTATCCCCCCGGAGGGCGGAACGGGATGTCGATCCTTCTGAATGGACGATGCCTGCTCTAGGTTTCCCCGTTTTCCAATCCCTTCAGGATCTGCCACCAGCCCACGGTGAACAGTTGGTCCGTGTCGAGCATGTGGGGTAGAGCGGGCGACCTGTGCGCCAGGAATTCGTTTTCCCTGAGGATGTCCCGGAGCGCAGCGAGAGCCTCGGCGCGCATACGCTGCGCCTCGGCGAGGTAGTGATGGTCCTCGGCGTCATTGGCACTGCCGATCTTGTGCAGTTGCCTGATCACTTCCTGGAGGACAGCCTGCTCATCGTTGGTCATATGCCCGGCTATTTCCCGGTGGACCGGGATCCGAGGACGGAGGCAAAATCGGAGCCGGCGGGTTGCTGGAAGAGGCGCAGGTCAAAGAACTCAGCCGCGGCCAGCAGGTGATCGATGATGCCCGCCTGGATGCGCTCATACTCATTCCAGCGGGTGGTCTTGGTGAACATGTAGAGTTCCACCGGCAAGCCGGTTTCGGTGGGTGCCAGTTCGCGTATAATGAAATCCATCTTGCTGGTGTGGATGTCGGGGTGGTTTTTCAGGTAGGCTTCAATGTACTGGCGGAAGATCTCCATGTTGGTGACCTGCGGTCCATCGAGCGGCGAATCCAGGGGTTTATGTTCCTGCTGGTACTGCTCCATCAACCTGCGGTGCGCGGCGACCTGCTCGGCGATCAGGTCAATGCGGGCATAGCGCTCGATCATCTCCGGGCTGCAGAACCGGACCGTGTTCTGGTCCAGGCGGATGGAACGCATGATACGCCTGCCGCCGCTTTCCTGCATGCCGCGCCAGTTCTTGTAAGGTGTCTCCATGATCTTGTGCGTGGGGATGACCGCAATGGTCATATCCCAGTTCTGGATCTTGATGGTATGAAGGCTCATGTTCGTCACGACGCCGTCCGCATCGTAGGAAGGCACCTCCAACCAATCGCCCTCCTTGACCAGGTTGTGGGCGGAGATCTGGATGCTGGCAATGAGCGCCATGATGGTGTCATGGAAGATGAGCAACAGCACCGCGGTGATTGCGCCCAATCCGCTGAGCAGCAGCAGCGGGGATTCACCCGTGATGAGTGCTATGCTCAGGATCACAGCGACCATGAAGATGAAGATCTTGGCGATGTCCAGATAACCCTGGATGCTGACCCCGGTGAACGAAGGCGAGCTTTCATAGATCTGGTTGAAGGCATCCATGAGACCATTCAGGGTCAGGATGGAAAGCCACAGGATGAAGAACAGCGCAACGACTTCGACGACGGGCTGGATGGTCGGAGCCAGATAGGAGAAGGCATAAGCCAGGATGAAGGGGACCAGCAAGGATGCCCGGAAGGGGCGGAGCTTGGCGACGAGGATGTCGTCCACCTTGTTTTTTGTCAGACCTGCCAGGTACGTTAAACCCCGCCCAATGATCAGGCGGGTGATGATGTACGATAGGACCAGCAGGGCGGCTGCCGCTCCAGTTGCCAGGGTGGGATTTGCATCGATCCAGCCTTGAAGATCCAACAGGTTCATGTCGTCTCCCTTCCAGAAACCAATCAAAGTAGAGCAATTATATCCGATTAATCGGGTCGTGCCTCAACTTTTTATTCTGTAAAGGTGGGATCGACGGTCTTCAGCGCCAGAACAGGTTGGTGATGTAAAAATAACTTTCGTCCGTCAGCAAGGACTCATGATAGGGGGTCAGTTTTTCGCCGCTTGCCAGGTCGGTCAGGTAAATATGGATCGCGTATTCGCCCCCGGTCGGGGGGTCCGTGAAGAAGAACAGCACCCTGTCGCTCCCGGGCGACCAGACCAGGCGCGGGTTCAGCGCTCCGCTCAGTCCCTCCAGCCCGCCATAATCGTATAAAATGCCGGTGGACAGGTTGATCAGGTAGGTCTGCAGGCGCAGGGAACGCTCAAAGTAGGCGCTGTAGATATCGTAGATCATCATGAAATACTGGTTATCCGGAGAGAAAGCATATTCACGCACATCCGGATAGACCATGAAGCCGCCTTCATCCGGGAAGTAGAAGATGCGGCGGCTGACCGCACCTCGGTCGGGTTCCTCCAGCAGGAGGTAACCGATATGGAAGTAATTATCCTTCGTGGCGGCAGCAGGGTTCAGGAAAGCCATCTGCCCGCCGTCAGGCGAAAAGACCGGGCGGGTGTAGGTATCCAGCGCGGTCAGGGTCTGGTCGCCCTCGAGGCGGTACAGCCCCGTGGATCGGCAGAAATCCTTCGATTCGCACGCGCCGGCTTCAAAATAAACCTCCCCGTCGCGCGTGGTCGGGAAAAGAGTATAGGCGCTGCCTGCCTCACTGGTGTAGGGATGCGCCTGGTCGATGTACACGATGGCAGTATCGTCCCGGTTCCAGTAGGCACCCTGCCTGCCCAATGGAAGGAAAGTATCCGTGATCCGTTCATACGAGCCATCCCCCAGGTGGATCGTGTACAGGTAGTTAGCCTGGTTGACCAGCAGGCGGGAACCGTCCTCGCTCATATCCTGAAGGTCGAAGCCCTCTCCCAGCAGCCGGCTGAGTTGGCGCGCGCTTACATCATAAACAAATACTCCTCCGGACGAGATCAACCCATCCTGCGAGCGGGCAGTGGAGAAGTAAACGCAATCCGAGAGGCAGGTTGACATGGTGACCTGCGGCAGGACTTCGGCGACCCCGGCTCCGGCGACGGGGGTGGGTGTGGCGCCGGTCGTGCCAGCCTGCCCGGCTACCGCGCCGGGATCGACTGCCTGCCAGATGGCATACAGGGTCCGCAAGGCAAGGATGTTCTTCAGGTCATAGCCTTCCTGGCTCAGGTGAAAACCATCCCGGTCCGGGTCGATGCCGATGTTATCCAGGTACTGGGCGGCGCGCCAGAAGTTGACCACGGGGATCTCATAATCCAGGGCTGCGTGCACGACTGCCGGGTTGATCACATGCCTGCCATCATCCACTTCAGCGGCGTCTGCCTTGGTGAGCAGGATCGGCACGCTGCCGCGTTCGATGACGTAATCCAGGATGGTGCGCAGGTACAGCTCGTAACGGTCAATGGTCGCCTGGTTATCCCAGATCTCCAGGGTGATGAAGACATATGCCGGGTTGTTCAGGCGGTACTCGCAGGTGAGCGGGGATTCGCCCGGCTTGCAGTAATGCGGGTCCGCCTGGATGGGATTTAAGATGGATGCGGCAGTAAACCCGCCGCGCGCGGTCACGCTCCAGGTATCAAATGAATCCTCAAAATAATTGAGCGCATCCCAGAGATACGATTCGACCGGGTCGGGGGCAAGTTCGCCGCGACCGAACGGTCCCAGGAAGACATAAGGAATGGACTGGCAATCGCCGACGACCGAGAAATGCTGCGGGTCGCGCCCCTGCGCCTGCCCATCCTGGAAGATCTGCATGACACGCGGGCTGATCTCCGGGATGATCGGCATTTCCTGCCAATCGACCCCCGAATGATCCCGGGTGGGTGTCGGTGTGGCTGGCGGCAAGCCGGACTCTGGCGTTGATGATCCGGCGGGTGGGGTTGCAGGGGTGGCAGACCCGCTGACGACTTGGGTGCCCGCTGTGGATGTCGCACTTGCAGGCGTCCCACTGGCAGGCGCGCAGGCAGCCAGCAGGCAAACCAGCAAGAAGAAAAGGGTGATGGTTGCGGGTCTCATGGATGAATGTTTCATGATCGAAAGGTCAGGGCGAAAGAAAGCCATTCTACTCACTGGCATGAGGAAAGTCAATCACGGCAGAACCCGTCATTCGACCGCTCCGGAGCAGGTCCAGGGCTTCGTTCGTCTTATCGAGCGGGAAGGTGCTGACCTCAGCATTGATCGGCAGGCGGGCGGCAAGGGAGAAGAATTCCTCTCCATCCTGGCGGGTCAGGTTCGCCACGGAACGCACCTGGCGCTCCTCCCACAACAGGGAGTAGGGGAAGGAGGGTATGTCGCTCATGTGGATCCCGCCGCAGACGACGATGCCTCCCTTGCGGGTGGCTTTCAGGGCCTCCACCACCAGAGAGCCGACCGGCGCAAAGATAAGGGCGGCATCCAATTGAACTGGCGGCATGCGGTCGGAATCGCCTGCCCAGGCGGCACCGTGGCGCAAGGCGAAATCCTGGGCAGGCTTATCACCGGGACGGGTGAAAGCATAGACCCGCCTGCCTTCGTACACGGCAACCTGGGCGATCAGGTGGGCGGCGGCACCAAAGCCATAGATGCCCAGTGTCTCGATGTCCTTGCCCGCCATGCGGTAAGTGCGGTAACCGATCAACCCGGCACACAGCAGCGGGGCGGCTGTCACATGCGCATAGGAGTCCGGCAGGGGGAAACAGAAGCGCTCGTCGGCAACGGTGTATTCTGCAAAACCACCATCCACGTGGTATCCGGTGAAGCGGACGTGGTCGCACAAGTTCTCCTGTCCGCGCCGGCAGGCGGGGCAGGTACCATCGGTGGAAGCCAACCAGGGCACGCCAAGGCGCTGCCCGATCTGGAAGCGGGTCGCACCGGCGCCCAGCCCGGCGACCCGGGCGACGATCTGGTGACCCGGCACAAGGGGTAATTTGGGCTGCTGGAGTTCCCCGGCAAGGATGTGCAGGTCAGTATGACAGATACCACAAGCGAGTACGCGCAGCAGGACCTGACCCGGGGCGGGAACCGGTTGGGGCAGGTCGACCAACCGCAGCGGGGAATTGATATGTTCGAAAAGCATGGCGCGCATGGGATGCTCCTAATGAACTGCGTGTAACCATCAACCCTTCTGCAGGCGCTCAAAGGTCTGCAGAAGTTCTTTCATATCCGGGATCTCGTGCGCGGCGGCTGTGAGGATCTCGATCCCGCGCCGGATGAGGGCATCCTTGTGGGCTGCATCTGCCTGAGCGGGGTCATCCAGGACTTTGAGCATGGAACCGCGCAGCCCGGAGGCACGGCGTGCCCAGCGCGAGTCGGCTGAGAGGCGTTCGAGCCGCTTGACAAGCATCTGCAGCAGTTGGTCCCGACCTGGTTCGCTCATGGTGCCTGGCTGCCCTCCTGTAGAAGGGATCCCCCGGCGCGCAGGTACCCGGCAGTCGAATCCAGCAGGGGCTGGCGTCGCGGACGGAAGTCCAAGCCTGCCACCTGCATCCCAAGCAGGACAGCCCCCACGACCGGCGGCAAGGTGAACCTGCGCAGGCAAGCATGCGGTTTGCTGTCAAGGACGGTCGCTTCCAACGCGCTGCTGATGCGGGGATGTCCGTCGAAGATGCTGCCGATCATGACCACATCGAACGGTTCCTCGTGCAGGTCCAACTGCCTGGCAACGCCCAGCACCATCCCGCCGAGTTCCGAGCCTGCCCATGCCATGACCTCCAGCGCTTGCGGGTCACCTTGATGGGCGGCCTCGAACACGCGCAATATCATGGTTGGATCCAGGGCATATCTGCCGATGTAGGCGCCCTCGACCAGGTCGTCCAGGTCACGCGCACCGGTGTGCTGCAGGAAGGCTGCGGAAAGGGCTGTAGCAGGTCCGCGCTTCGCCCACTCAAATGTGACCGCGCGCATGGCGCGTGCCAGGAGGTCGAATCCCCCCGCGGCTTCGCCTGACCAGTGCCCGGCGCCTCCCACCATGCGCCCCTGGCGGGTATGGTCGCGGTTCAGACCGCGGCAGTTACAGCCTGTGCCTGCCACGATGGAGATGCCCCAACCCTCCTCCGCACCGGCAGGGATACCCAGCAGGGTATCATTGACAAGCGCCGGGCTGACCTTGAGTTCCAGCGCGGCAAGCGCTTCGAGATGCGCCTGCCGCTGACTTTCCCAGTCATACCCGGCGATGCCGAAGCCTGCCCCAGCCAGGTCCTGCAGGCGGATGCCCGTCCCCTCCAGCAGGCTGGCGCAAACCTCCGACAGGACACGGGTCAAACCTTCATACCCGACCGTTTCCCAATTGCCCGGACCGGCTTGCGCAAAGGCGATGACTTGACCTGCATCGCTGGCGAGCAAGGCATGAGTCTTGGTTCCGCCGACATCGACACCCAGGAAATAGTCTGTCATGGACGATCCTTGAAGAACTGCGGCAGATATGCCCGGTTCACCTGTAGCAGGTCATCGAGCACCTGCTGGACCTTGTCTGCCCGTGGACCGAGCGGGTGCGCTAGCAACGCCTGGTACGCGCTGCGCCGGTCTCCATACACCGCGGCTTCGACCGTCAGCAGTTCGTAGGCTTTAACCTGCGCCAGCAGCCCAAAACAAACCGGTGGCAGGGGCTCGGCGGCAAGAGGCTGGATGCCCTGGCTGTTGATGCGGCAGGGCATTTCCAGCACCCAGTCCGGCGGCCAGTCACGGATGGTGCCTTGGTTGCGCACATTGACGACTTCGACGTAATCGAGGTCATTGACAAGCGAATCGATCAAGCGGACTGCCAGCGTGGAGTACCAGGCGCCGCCGCGCAGCATCAGATCTGCAGGAGGTTCAACAAGGGCGGGGTCTGCATATTGACCCAGCAACCGTTCCTCGATCTTGAGGACTTGCTCTCCCCGGCTGGGGGGCCAGTTTGCCTGTTCGGCGACCTTTGTTTCCGTGTAATAGAAATACTGCAGGTAGTCATTGGGCAGCATGCCGAGGGATTCCAGCGTACGCACATCCCAGTGTGGATGTTCTGCCTGCCTCAATTTCTCCAGGTAGGCTGGGAACAGCTGTCCCCACAGGTCCAGCCCGTCCACCAGGAAGCCGCGGTGCCAGGTGAGATGGTTCAAACCAAGCGTCAGCAGGACCGCCCGTTCGGGGGCGATCTCCTCGCCCAGCAGTTCCTTGATCGCCTTGAGGATCTCCATGCGGGTGGTGATGCCTGAATTGCACACCCCGACGGACGGCACGCCGGGGGCGTGGCGCTGCAGGGCTTCGGTCACCAACCCGGAAGGATTGGTGAAGTTCAACAACCATGCTCCGGGCGCCAAAGCCTGCATGGCGCGGGCGACCTCAAGCGCCACTGGGATCGTCCGCAGGGCTTTTGCCATCCCGCCAATACCGGTGGTCTCCTGCCCAACGAGTCCGTGGCGCCTGCCAAGATATTCATCCGCCACCCGGGCAGGCATTTGTCCCACCCGGAACTGGGTGATGACATAGGATGCCCCGCGGATGGCGGCTTGCAGGTCGAGGCAGGGAACGATCTTGAACGGATCGCCGCGGGCGTTCACCATCCGGGTGGCAAACGCGGCAACGATCTCCAATCGGGCAGGATCGGTATCCATCAACCAGAGTTCCGTCAGCGGCACGCGCCCGGCGTGATCGAGGAATCCTTTCACCAGTTCCGGGGTGTAAGTGGAGCCGCCTCCAATGACCGCGATCTTCATTTCGGATCCATCTTCTCAAATGGCGGGACCGTCATACCATTATTGCCAGAATTGAGGCAGGTAGGGTTTATATTCCTGCAGGTAGGCATCCAGCACCTGACGGGCGGTTTCAATATCCGTAATGACCGGATCCAGCAGAAGGCACTGCAGGGCTTTCTTCCGGTCGCCTTCAACGACGGCATCGACGCCGATCTGGGCGGTGAGCGTCTCGCGGCGCAGCAGTTCGCTCACCTGGGGCGGGAGACTGCCCACATGAACCGGATGGACACCGGCACCATCCACGACGACCGGAGTTTCCACTGTTGCGCCGGAAGGCAGGCTGGAGATCTGCCCCACATTAGGCAGGTTGGCGGCGAGATGGTAATGTGTCCCTGCACCGGACAGGTTCTCGATCATCTCCAGCGCGCCTTCCGAGTCGGTCTCCAGCAGCCCGTCAATGGTCATATCGCCATCCGCCATGTTTTTCAGACGCTCATGCTGGAACTCGCGCACCGCGGCGTTCATGTCCCAATCATACAGGTGCAGGTTGTACTTTTCCCAGGGCTTGGTCTGCGGGTCGCTCACCCAGGGCAGGTATTCACACAGATGGGTATCGCCAGGGATCGGGAACAGGTCGAAGGCTTCAAAGACACGCCGGGTGAGTGGTTCGAAAGCCGGGTCGAGTTCGAAGAAGCGTTTCCTGAAAAGCGGGTAGAGGTCCTCACCAGTCTGGCGGTCACGCACCGACAACATCCAGGAAAAGTGGTTCAAGCCGGCGGCACGGATATCGACGCGCGGCACGATCTGCTGTTTCACCTGGTTGTGGAGCACAGCCTGCATGATATCGGCATGCATACCGGTGATGCCCTCCGGGATGTCCAGACCCAGGTCCTTGCCCAGGGCGATGCCGACCATGCAGTAACCGATGTAGATCTGGTGACACAGACCGATCGACCGGATGAGGGTATGCCGGTTGATCGCATCGCAGATGCGGATCATGGGGTTGGTGAAGTTGATGAACCAGGCTTGCGGGCAGACTTTTTCCATATCCCGGGCAATACCCAGCACGGGACCAATATTCCGGGCGGCGTGGGCAAATCCCCCCGGTCCTCCGTTCTCGGCGTAGGGCTGCCGCACTCCGAACTGCAGAGGGATCTCATAATCCCGCCGCCACAAGCCTTCGCGCGCGCCGACCTCGATGGCAGAGACCACGAATGCGGTATCCGCGTCCAGAGCGTCACGGTGATCGGTGAAGGCGGTGATGGTCATCCCGGCATCCCAGTCCTTGGCCAGGCGGCGGGCAAGGCGGGTGACGGTATCGAGCGTGGCAGGATTCTGGTCGACAAGCGCCAGGGTGGAGCCGCGCAGCCTGGGCGAGCGCATCAGGGCGGAGAGGGTATTCTCACCGAAGGAAGCGCTCCCAGCGCCGATGACGACGATCTTGGTTGGCAGGGTCATGGGTTTTCTCCTGGTATGTGCTTATTATCTACTTTTTTCTGCTTTCACGGCTGGCATGCATGGGTGTGCCTGCCGCCGTGTGGGAGGTGTTCATTTTCCACTTCTCACGGCGCGCTCTTCTTTTTCCACAAGCAAGCGGCGGATGCGGTTGTGCCTTGCGCGCGTGAGCGGATAGAACCAGGCAGTGATCAGGGCCGCCAGCAGCATGAGCGAGCCAACGGGTCCGATCAACAGGCGGATGATGAACAGGGTTTGCGGGGCTTGCATGAATTGGATTGCACCGGCGGGAGGCGCCTGGTAGCCGAACCATCCCAGCACCTGCAGGGCGATGAAGATCGCCAGGGCGCCGGTCAATTTTCGGATGAAATTCTTGGCACCATAATAGATCCCCTCCTGCCGCAAGCCGGAGCGTAATTCGTGCCATTCAATGACATCCGGGAACATGGCATCCGGCAGGATGTGGGCGGCGGATACGCTCAAGCCCGCCAGGAAGGACATCCACAGAGCCAGCGTGACCTGTCCGGGCTGTACCAGGAAGATCCCCAGTTGCACGCCTATCCAGAAGAACATGCCGAAGATATAGGCGACATGTTTCCCCAGGCGGTGGGATAGCCACAACCAGAAAGGCAGCGCAAGTGTGGCTGTGACCAGGAGAATGGCAAAAACTGCCGATTCCAGCGGCAGGTTGATCCCGAGCAGATCCACCGATGCCAGCAGGTCTCCACCCGCGATCCAGTACAGCAGATAATAGGGCAGCAGCAGGGCGATGAGATCGAACGCGATCCAGTTGAGCATGAAGATCGCGGAGGCAAAGCGAAACGGGACATTCCTCCAGGTATTACGGAGATCGCGCCAGAACCCTATCCCTTCCTGCGGTGCAGCCAGGCTGTGGCGCTCACGCACCACGAAGAAGATCAACAGGAAGGGGATGGCAGCCAGCCCGCCGAACAGCCCGGCGACCAGCAGGTAGCCCTGCTGCTGGCTCAAGCCATGCAGCAAGGCTGCATCCACAATGGCGGGGGCGGCAACCGCAGTCACGAGGGATGCGAGCAGGTTGAAAAATATCCGAAAACTGGTCAGCGTGGTGCGATCATCGTAATCAGGAGAGAGTTCTGGCAGGAGCGATGCGAATGGAACGCCCACCAGGGTCTCCAGTGTGTCGCTGAGCATGAAGGCGAGCGTGACGCTGATGGTCAGGGCGACCTGGCTTTCCCAGGGCGGCGCCCACCACAGGAGCATGAACCCGGCGCCAAACGGGATGGCAAAGAACAACAGGAAGGGTCGGCGGCGCCCCCAGCGCGTACGGGTGCGGTCGGTTAAGATGCCGACCAGCGGATCGTTGACCGCATCCCAGAGGATGCCTGCCAGGGCGGCGATCGATGCCAGCCTGGGGTCCAGACCGACCACATCGGTGAGGAAGATGGCATAGAAGATCTGACGCAGGGTACCGTAACTTGCCTCGCCCCAGTCGCCTGTTCCGTAGACGATCTTCTGCCAGAGAGTCAAGCGCGGCGCTTCAGGCTTCATTTTGGTGATGGGTGCGATCCCGGCGCGCGTTCCTGCGGGCAAGCAGTGCCCGGATGCGGTTGTGCCTATCCCGGTTAAGCGGGTAGAACCAGGCAATGAGAATGGCGCTGAGCAGCAGGACGGCACCCAGCGGTCCGATCAACACGCGCAGCGCGGTCAATGTCCGCGCTGATTGTGTAAAGAAGGTCGCACCTTCAGGCGGGGACTGATAACCGAACCAACCCAGCACCTGTAGGGCGATGAAGATCGACAGGGCGCCGGTCAACTTGCGGATGAAATTCTTGACCCCGTAATAGATGCCCTCCTGGCGCCGCCCGGTGCGCAGCTCATCCCATTCGATCACATCCGGGAATAAGGCATCCGGCAGGACGTGGGCGGTGGAGACCGATATGCCTGCCAGCACACACAGGATGAGGATGTAAGTGATCTGACCGGGCTGGATGGTGAAGATCAGGAGCTGCACAATAGCCCAGAATCCCATGCCGATCATGTAGGCTGTGTTCTTGTCCAATTTCCTGGAAATCCAGATCCAGAACGGCAGCACCAGCACGGAGGTCACCAGCAGGCAGGCGAATACCGCTGATTCGAGCGGTAATCCCAGGGCTTTCTGTAACAGGTCCCCACCTGCAACCCAGTAGGCGATGTAAAAAGGCAGGACCAGTCCAACCAGGTCGAACGTGATCCAGTTCAACATATAAAGT
The DNA here is from genome assembly GCA_041301835.1 of Chloroflexota bacterium. GTDB lineage: Bacteria > Chloroflexota > Anaerolineae > Anaerolineales > Villigracilaceae > UBA877. Next base: position 11,891 of record JBFYSG010000284.1, read on the forward strand.
GCCGAAGCGTAGCGGAAGGGGACATTCTTCCAGGCGGTCTTGAGAATGACCGCAAAGGGGACATGCGGTTCCGCCTGATACTGCACCGGGCGCGAAGGTTCACGAATAACGAAGAAGATCGCCAGCAGAGGCAGGATCGCCAGCCCGCCGAAGATCGCCGAGACGATAAAATACCCCTGCTGCTGCGTGGCACCGGATGCCAGGGCGGCATCGACGATCGA
>JBFYSG010000285.1:0-4836 GCA_041301835.1 Chloroflexota bacterium
CTGACCGAATACCTGGACCCGGAGGGCGGATACTGGGGTTTTGACATCCGCCCCGAGGCGATCGCGTGGTGCCAGAAGCACATCAGCGTGCGCCACCCTCAATTCCACTTCCTGCACGCCGGCATCTACAACCAGCTGTACAACCCGCGCGGCGGGGTGAAGGCGAAGGATTACCGCTTCCCGTTCGAAGATGCCATGTTCGACCTGGTCTTCCTGGTCACGGTCTTTTCGCACCTGCTGCCCACCGACATGGAGAACTACCTGCGCGAGTCTGCCCGGGTGCTCAAGCCGGGCGGGACCTGCCTGGCATCTTATTTCCTTTATGACCCGCAGGCGGGCGCGCGCCTGCAAACCGAGCGCCCCCGGCTGGTATTCCAGCACGCGGGTGAGCGGTACCTGTGCGCCAACCCCGAGAACCCCGAGGCGGCGATCGCTTTCGAGGAAGACTACATCCGGGGACTGCACACCGCCAACAGGCTGGAGATCCGGCAGGTGCTGCGGGGCGGCACGTGGTCGGAGGCCCGGAATTTCTTCACCGCCCAGGATATCGTCATCGCCCGCAAGAGCGCCGGCGCACAAGAAGGTTGAAAACACCCTTTACGAGGAGAGAACATGGACATCACCCCCACCCATACACGTTTCTTGAAGGTCACCGCCTGGGCGGTCATGCTGGCAGTCTCTGACCTGCCGGATATTATCATCACCTGGGCAGGCGGCACACTCCCGGGATGGCTTTTCTGGGCGAAAGCCGGTTTTTTGGCAGCGTTCCTCGTCATCACCCTGCTGTGGAAAGCGCTGCACCCGCTCCGGCAGTACCTGCTGGTGCTGTGGGTGCTCTTTGCGGCGCTGGGTCTGACCTCCCTGCTGCGCGGCACCGATTGGTTCCAGTCGAACTTCAACTATGCCGGCGTGCCCTTCTTCACCGGTTACGCCGCCGTGATGGTCCTGGATATCCTTGTCGCGCTGGTAGTGATCGCTGCCCTGTGGATCATGAAGGGCAAACGGCAGGCTTTCTATTTGGTGAAGGGACGCATGGATACACCCATCGAGCCGATCCGCTGGTTGGGCATCAAGGCAGGCGAATCCTGGAAGGTCTTCACCTGGATCTTTGCCGCCTGCGCCACGCTGGGGGTCGCCATCCCGACCTTTCTGATGATCGCGCCCTCGGGGCAGACCATCCTGCGCGCCCTGCCGCTCCTGCCGGCGGCGGTGCTCTTTGCCGCCGTCAACGCCTTCACCGAGGAAGCCTATTTCCGGTCCAGTTTGCTCTCCACGCTGCATGGGGTCATCGGTAAGACGCACACCCTCCTGCTCATGCTGGTCTTCTTTGGTCTATCCCACTGGCTGTACGGTTCACCCGGGGGCATACTCGGTTTCATGATGACCGGTTTCCTGGCGTGGCTGATGGGCAGGTCCATGCTGGAAACGCGCGGCATGCTCTCCCCCTGGATCATCCACTTCTTCCCGGATGTGGTCATCTTCTTCTCCTATGCCCTGCTGTTCGTCCAGGCATGACAGGAATGACCGGCAGTTGAGCTCAAGGTGGCAGGGATAGAAAAAGTACCCGGCGTTCGGACGCACCGGGTACTTGATCTTTCCTGACTGCCTGATCTAGAGCGCGCAGTAGCGCTCGATGCGCCGGGCGATGACGCCCAGGCTGTCTTCCCAGAATTTGCGCGCCCGGATGTCGATGCCGAAGCCGGCGGCGAGGTCAGCGCGCTGGCTTCACCGGTGGATGCCAGCAGCGCCTTGTAATCGGCGACGAAAGCGTCGCCGCGCTGTTCGTAGTTGGCGTACAAGCCAGGGTAGATCGTTATTTCTTCGGTGAACCTTTCACCGGCGGTGGGAGCGGCGCGACGAGCACCTTGTCGACGCGATTGCCGTCCATGTCCACGACCTCGAAGCGCAGGTTCTCCCACTCGAAGTGGTCGCCGACCCCCGGGATGCGCCCCAGGAGCGCCATGAACAGCCCGCTGATGGTATCGTAGTTGGCTTCCTCCTCCGGCAGGTCGTCGAGCTCGAGGATCATCTGGAGGTCGTGCACGGACATCTGGCCGTCGAACAACCAGGAGCCGTCCTCGCGCTGGGTGGCCTCCGGCTCATCACCCGCGTCATCCAGGCCCGGGATGTCACCCACGATGGCTTCGAGCACATCGGTGAAGGTAACAATGCCGGCAACAGAGCCGTATTCGTCCACCACCAGGGCGATAGGGGATTTCTCCGCCCGCAGGCGCTCGACGGCGTTCAGCGCCTTCATGCTTTCCGGGACCACCGGCGGCCGCTGCAATGACTTTATGAGCGATACGGGCTTCCCACTGGCGTACTGCGCCAGCATGTCCTTAGCGCGTAGGATGCCGATGAAATTCTCCACCCCCCCCTCGCAGACCACGAAGTTGGAGTGCCCGGAGGCGATCACCTTGCGCACATTCTCGTCGAGCGCATCCTCCACGTCCAGCCAGACCATTTCCGGGCGGGGGGTCATGAGCGAGCGCACCGTCCGGTCGCTGAGGCGGAAGACGCGTTCAACGATGTCCTGCTCCGTCTCCTCGAAAACGCCGGTATCGGTGCCCTGCTCGATCAGGATCTTGACCTCCTCCTCCGTGATGCCGGGCTCGTTGTGGGCTTTCATGCCCAGCAGCCGCAGGACGACATCGGTGGAGGCGGTCAGGAGGCTGACGAGTGGCGTGGATATCCTGGACAGGAACTGCATCAGGGGGGCGATGGAGGCAGCGATGCCCTCCGCATTGTTCAGCGCCAGGCGCTTGGGCGCCAATTCTCCGAGCACCAGCGACAGGTAGGTGATGATGACAACAATGATCGTCGCGCTGGCAGTCTCGCTGTACGGGGCGAGCCAAGCGTAGCGCTCGAAGATCACGGATAGTTCTTCGGCGATCGTCGCCCCGCCGAACACGCCGGTCAGGATGCCGATCAGGGTGATGCCGATCTGGACAGTCGAGAGGAAGCGGGTGGGCTTCCCAGCCAGGGCGAGGGCGGCTTGCGCGCCCTTGCTGCCATCCTCGGCGCGCTGATGGAGCCGCGCCTTGCGCGCGGATACAACTGCCATCTCCGCCATCGCAAAGAAGCCGTTGACGAGGATGAGCACGATCAGGATCAGGATTTCAATTGCCATGGGACCATTTCTGCCTGGACGGAGAAGATGTCCAGATGTGCAAGGATTTTACCATACGCGGGTATTGCACCAAAATCCACCCGGGTCCAGAATTAAAAGTCACCCGGGGCATCCCAATTCCGGGTGACTTGTATTATCAGTGCGTTTTACAGCGCGCAGTAGCGCTCGATGCGCCGGGCGATGACGCCCAGGCTGTCTTCCCAGAATTTGCGCGCCCGGATGTCGATGCCGAAGCGGGCGGCGAGGTCGGCGGCGCTGGCTTCTCCGGTGGATGCCAGCAGCGCCTTGTAATCGGGGACGAAAGCGGCGCCGCGCTGTTCGTAGATGGCATACAAGCCGATGCTGAAGAGCAAGCCGAAGGAATAGGGGAAGTTGTAGAAGGGCAGACCGCCGTAGTAGTAGTGCGGTTTCCAGGTCCACATGTAGGGATGGTAGGCGGACAGGTCGCCGTAGGTGGCTTTCTGGGCGCGCTCCATGATCTCGCACAGGTCATCGGCGGAGAGTTCGGACTGGGCGCGGCGCTCGAAGACTTCCTTTTCGAACAGGTAGCGCGAGTAGATGTCCACGATCACCTGGGCATCGCCGATCAACTGGGTCTCGAGGATGGCGAGTTCAGTCTGCGGGTCTTTCGTCTCCGCCAGGATGGCTTGCATGATGATGGTCTCGCAGGTGATGGAGGCGGTCTCGGCGAGGGTCATGGGGGTATCCTGCTGGAGTTCGGTCTTGCCCGCCTGGTAAGCGCAGTGGTTGTGGAAGGCGTGACCGAGTTCGTGGGCGATGGTGCTGACCTGGTCGAGGGTGCCGTCGAAGTTGCAGAGCACGCGGCTCTCGCGCACGGCGGGCAAGCCCATGCAGAAGGCGCCGCCGCGCTTGCCCTCGCGCTGTTCGGCGTCGATCCAGCGGTGATCGAAGGCATGCCCGGCGAAGGTCGCCAGTTCGGGCGAGAATCCACCGAAATGTTTGACGATGAAATCGCGCGCCGCCTCAAAGGTGTAACTTGTCTCCACTTTCCCGGCGGGGGCGAAGATATCCCACCATGCCAGTTTATCCTTGCCGAGGCGTTTCGCCTTGGCGGCATAGTACTTGCGGAAGACGGGGAAGGAGGCTTCCATGGCGGCGAGCATGGCTTCGAGGGTGGGGCGGTCGATGCGCGCCATATCCACCGCCTGGTGCAGGGCGTCGGTGCGCTTGCGCTTGGTGTTGAGGGTGTTCGCCCAGCCCTTGACGCCGTTCATGCTGGCGGCGAGCGGCTCGCGTACCGATTTCCAGGCTTCGATCTCCGCCTCGTAGGCGCGGCGGCGGACGGTTTCATCGGGGTGGGAATGCAGGTTGATGAGGGCGGGGGTGGGCAGTTTCTGCACCTTGCCATCCAGTTCGAAATCCACGGTCAACTGGGAGGTGACCGTGCCCTGCAGTTTGCTCCAGGCGTTGGTGCCGCTCAATCCCAGTTCGGCGGCGAGGGTCTCCTCGGCTTCGGACATCATGTACTTGGACTGTTCGGCGGCGTCGCGCAGGCTGAAGGCGTGGGCGAGGGCGGTGGGGTTGGCGGCGATGACCTTTTCGAGCACCGGGGCGATGCGCCCGACCCATGCCTGGAACTGGTTGCCGAGCACCTGCATGCGCACGCCGAGCATCTGGAACTCGGACATTTTCTTCATCGCCAGGGTGTTGTGCGAATCGGTGGCGACGAAGGACTGGATGTAGGC
>JBFYSG010000286.1:0-4188 GCA_041301835.1 Chloroflexota bacterium
GGTACACCGTGCGGAAAGTTGCTGGCGAGGCAGGGATCAAGGGCATGACGCCCACGCGCTTGCGCGACTTTGCCGCCCGGCGAATGATCGCTGACCCGCAGATCGGCTTGGTGGAAGCCGGCGCCCGGTTGGGTAAGGCACGCCTGGAATCGCTGGTGAAATACCTGGGGAATACCAGCCCGCTTAACCCATGAACGGGTTGAAATTCGTGTCCCGGTCGTAGAAAACCACCTGCTCGGCTTTCTTCAGCCACCAGACAACCTGGTACGTGACCGGTGTCATCAACACCTCCACCCCTACTTTGAAGAGGTAGTTCGTCAGCGTCAGGGTGAGAACGAGTTCCCAAGGAAAGATCCGGAACAGTGAGGCGATCAGGACAAAAAGAAGGCTGTCCACCAGTTCACCCGCCAGGGTCGACCCCACGGTGCGGGTCCATAACCAGCGCCCGCCTGTCAAAACCTTCATCTTCGCCAGGATGAACGAATTGGTGAACGCACCAGACCAGTAGGCAGCCAGGCTTGCCAGGATGATGCCCCCGCTGGACATGCCTCCCAGGATGGCAATGTATGCCGCATCTCCGGCATACATCTGCCAGCTGGCTTCACCGGGCAGCACCCGCACCAGGGCAAAAATGCCTGCCGCCAGCGCCAGGCAGCAGAATCCCACCCAGATCACACGCCGGGAGGCTTTATAGCCGTACACCTCGGTCAGGATATCCCCAAAGATGTAACTGATCGGGAAGAGCAGCGTGCCGGCATCGAATGCCAGCGGGATACCGAAAAGGCTGGCACCCCAATCCACGATCTTGGCAGAAGAGGCAATATTGCTCACCACCAGCACGGTGATGAACAACGCCATGATCAGGTCGAGAAAGCGGTAACCTTTCTGCCCGCTCATCGCTGGCTCCCGGGTCCATCCGCCTCACGCTTGAGCATGCGGCAATAGGCGCACAGATCGGGCGCGGAGGTCAGCTGCTGGCATCTCTGGCAGGGGTGCAAGGCGGGGGTCACACTTTCCCGGGAGGCAAAGAGACCCCCGTCGCGTGCCCGCAGAAAGTTCAGGTAGAAGGCATGCTTGGCGCCCGGGTGGGCATGCTCGATCTGGTTGAGCAGTTCCTTATACTGGATCGAGGAGGCGCCGAGCGCATACGGGCATTCGTCGTAGATGTATTCGATACCGCGCAGCAAGGCGTAGGCGGTCATCTCGCGCTCATAAAAGCGACATAGCGGTTTGACCTTGCGCGCCAGCCCCTCGGTCGCCTCCAGCACCGGTCCCTGCCGCAGCAGGTACTCGCTCTGCCAGGTGAGTGTATTTCCGAACAGCACCGCGGCTTCATCGTCCAGGTTGTGACCGGTCGCCAGGACATCAAAGCCGAACTCACGGGCGATGCGGTTCATTTCGTGGCGCTTCACCAGCCCGCACACCGAGCAGGGTTTTCCTTTACCGCGCAGGTCTGCCTGCACCCATTCCGGGATGGACCGCCCGCTTTCCGCCTGAACATCCACGACGTGCAGTTTCAGTCCGCGGGCAGCGGCGAATTGCCCGGTCAGGCGCAGCGATTCTGCCGAGTAGTTCACGCCTCCGTCGATCCCCAGGGAAATATACAGCCCCTCTGCCCGGTAACCGAGTTGGTGGAGGATGTCCCACAGCGAGAGCGAGTCCTTGCCGCCGGAGACCGCCACAAGGATATTTGCATCGTGCGTGAACATGGCGTACTTGTGAATGAACCGCTCTGTCTGCTCCGGAACCCAGGCAAGGAAGTGCTCTTTACACAGCCCCATATGGTGGTGGGGCATATTGATGACCGCCTTGCCGCCGCACTTGACACACTTCATTCAGCCTCCGGAAATGACTGCGATCAATTTCACTTCATCCCCATCCTTCAAGATCTCATCCTCGGTGATGACCTCCTGGTTGCGTGTGGCGATGACCCCTTCGGGCAGCACCTGGATCTTTTTCAACGCATCCACCAGCGCCATGCCGGGACGGACCTCAAATTCCTGCTTGCGGTAGATCAACTTAACCATCCTTGCCTCCCTGAGTGGGTAGGTACGGCATGGCGGGACCCTCCACGCCGAGGAGTTCTGCCAGCGCGGCTCGCAGCGCCTGGCGGTCATCCCAGGCATACTCGGTTTCGCCGAAACACATCGATTGTTCGTGCCCCTTTCCACACACCAGGACCAGGTCCTGCGCGCCTGCCAGGCGCAGTCCGAGGCGTATTGCTTCGCCCCGGTCGGGGACGGTATGGTAGGACTCCCCTTCCACTGCCCCGCGTGCCTCCGCACCGCGTGCCATCTCCTTCAGGATGCCGTCAAGCGATTCGGTGCGCGGGTCTTCGGCGGTCAGGATGGAGATATCCGCCAGTTCCGCTGCGGTCTCTGCCATCATGCGCCTTTTTTCCTTGTCGCGCAGTCCTGCTGAACCAAATATCGCGATCACCTTTCCGCCTGCTGCTTGCTCTTGCTGCTGCATCCTGCGCGCCGCTATAATGGCTACACGCAAAGCGTTCGGCGTATGGGCAAAATCCACGATCGCCTTGAAGGGCTGCCCCAGGTCGATTGCCTCCATCCTTCCGGGTATGCCGTGCATCCCGGCAACCCCCAAGGCGGCAACTTCAGGGTCCACCCGCATGCCGAAGATGGCAGCGCTCATTGCCGCCAGGATATTCGAGACATTGAACTCCCCCACCAACGGGCTGGAGACCGGCACCTGGAATTCCCTGGCGCGGGCATTAAAGTGGATGCCCGCGCCCGTGCAGACGATATCCTGCGCGCACAGGTCCGCCTGCGGGTGGACGCCGTAACGAACGGCCTCAAGCCCAGGGATCCCGCCCACCAGCGAGGACAGGTAATCAAAGGAGACATCGTCTCTATTGAGCACCGCCAGGCGCGGGTTCCCCTGCGGCTTTTCACTGGTCGCTGCCAGCAGCTGGAACAGGCGTCCCTTGTCGGCGCGGTAGCGTTCATACGTGCCGTGCTGGTCCAGGTGTTCGTGGGTGATGTTGGTGATGACCGCGATATCATATTGCGAGGCATCCACGCGGTGCTGTGAAAGACCGTGCGAGGTCGTCTCCAGGACGACATGGGTCAGACCCGCCGCGACCATGCGCGCCAAGTAAGCCTGCACGTCCGGCGCATCCGGGGTGGTGACATGGAAACCGGTATCCAGGACCTCGTCGCCGATCACGGCATTGACCGTGGAGATCAAACCCGCCCGGCAGCCCGCCTGGAGCAGGATGTGGTGCAGCAGGTTGCTGGTGGTTGTCTTCCCATCGGTCCCGGTCACGCCCACAACACGCAGGGCTTTCCCGGGGAAAGCGTGGAAAGCCGCCGCCAACCAGGTCACCGCCTCGATGGAGTTGGATACCTGCACATAGGGCACCGCCAACCCACCCGGGTCTTGTTCTCCGACGATCGCCGCCGCGCCCCTGGCAACCGCCGCCGGGATGAAGTCATGCCCATCCACCGATCCCCCACGGCGGGCAATGAAGAGGTTCCCCGCCTCCACCCTGCGGCTGTCGACGGCAATCCCCGTGATGGCGATGTCCGGCAATTCCGCCGGCGTAAAAGCCAGTGGGAAGTGATGGAACAGGGAGCGTAGGGTGCTTGTGTTGGTCATGGGGCGCGCGATCCGATCGCGGGGATCGATCTCAAGTCGTGTGCGTGCTCGGGATAGTGTTCGCAGGTATTGCTGGCGATCAGCTCCCACGGGATCCAATCCGTCGGCATTTCGGCAAAACGACCCGGGTCCAGCAAATCGTCGTCAGACAAGCCTGCCAGCAGGTCTATAAGTTGCTTGTGTACCTGGCTGGCTTCTACCAGCACATCCGCCAGGGGTCGCTCCCTGTTCGCTGCCCGGATGGCAGCGTTCCGCCCTTCCAGCGGGAGCGACCACAGGTTCGAACCGATCAGAGCACGCTGCGAAAGGAATCCAACCATCTCGCGCTCATACCAACTGACATGCGCGATCACATCTTTTCCAGACCACTCGCCGCAGGTGCGCGGTTCCACCAGTTGCGTCTCGCTTAAGCCTGAAAGGCTGGCTTCATAAGCAGCGTAGGTTTCTCTAACCCTGGAGAGGAAATCGACAGTGTTCATCAAGAATCGTCCGGCATTTAAAATAAAAAGAGGGACTGACAAATCATATCGCCAAAACCCACTTTGGTAAACAGGGAAATGTTTACTTCAA
>JBFYSG010000287.1:0-4907 GCA_041301835.1 Chloroflexota bacterium
CCAATCATCACAATCACCCGAGAAAGCCGCCTGGGCGGCAACCAGCCCCAGGCTGTTCACATGCATTGCCAGTCGGTTCTGCGCCAACAGGTAACGGCTGCGCAGGGTTTCATCGGGGATGATGGCGAATGCGCAAAACAAGCCGGGGATATTAAAGGTCTTGCTGGGGGCGATCAGGGTGATCGTGCGGGCGGCGATGGTTGGATCCAGCGCAGCGACCGGCAGATGGCGGGAATCTGCCAGCAGGAGTTCGGAGTGGATCTCATCCGAACACAGGGTGATCTCGTGCCGGGCGCAGATCTCTGCTATACGAAACAGTTCCTCCCGCCCGAAGACCTGCCCGGTGGGGTTATGCGGGTTGCACAGCAGGAACATGCCGGTCTTCGCACCATCCGCATCCACCGCCGCCTGCAGCCGCTCCCAGTCAATGGCATACGTCAACCGCGCGCCATGACGCTGGCAGACCTGCGCCGCCTGCTGGAGCGTCAGCCCGGCGCCCTGGTGGACAGCATGGAAAGGCGGGTACACCGGCGGCTGGATGAGCACGCCCTGCCCGGGCTGGCAGGCGGCATGTGCCGCGGCGGTGAACCCGGCGATGACCCCCGGGGTCGCCACCACCGCCTCCGGCGCGACCTTCCAGGCGTACAAGCTCTCCATCCGGGCTGTGACCGTCTCGCGCAGGGCAGGCGAGAGCTGGTCATATCCGAAGATGCCCCGTTCCAGCGCTGCTGCCAGCGCGGCGCGCACCGCAGGCGGGGCGGGGAAATCCATGTCTGCCACCCACAGCGGCAGGACACTGGCGTCATAGCGGTTCCATTTCACGCTGTTGCTGGAGCGGCGGTCGATCAGGGCATCGAAATCATGCGGCATGGGGATCCCTGCAGGAATGGGGCGGAGCGGATCCGCCCGGGATTTTACTTCTCCGGCTCTTCGCTGAGGATATACAGCGGGCGACCCTTGGCTTCATCATAGACGCGTCCCAGGTACTCACCCAGCACACCCAGCGAGATCAGTTGGACCCCGCCCAGGAAGAGCACCGCGATGAGCGTGGATGCCTGCCCGGCGAAGAACTGCGAGCCTGCCAGGCGCATGATGATGACCACCGGGATGGCGATCGCCGCCAACCCGGCAGAGAGGAAGCCGAAATAGGTTGCCAGCTGCAAGGGGAAATAGGAGAAACCCGTGATGGCGTTCAACGCCAGTTTGAGCATCTTCTTGAACGGATACTTGGTCACACCGGCGTGACGGGCGGCGCGCTTGTAGGGCACGCCAACCTGTTTGAAACCCACCCAGGCAGACATGCCGCGCGGGAAGCGGTGCCTCTCGGGCATGCTCTTGAGCACATCCACCACCCGCCGGTCCATCAAGCGGAAATCGCCGGTATCCACGGGGATCTTGACATCCGTGATGCGGTAGATGACGCGGTAGAACAGCGCCGCGGAAACCTTCTTGAACCAGGTCTCGCCTTCCCGCTCGGCGCGCACCGCGTAGACAACCTGGTAGCCTTCCTTCCAGCGGGCAATGAGGTCTGGCACGACCTCGGGCGGATCCTGCAGGTCCGCGTCGATGATGATGACTGCCTTGCCGAGCGCATGATCCCACCCGGCGGTGACGGCAACCTGGTGTCCGAAATTGCGCGCAAAGATGATCGGGCGCACGTGGGCATCCTGTTTGGCAAGCAGCCGTATGGCTTCGGTCGATCCATCCGTAGAGCCGTCATCCACCAGCAGGAGTTCCCAGGTCCCATCCAGGGCAGACATGGTCGCAGACACGCGCCGGTGGAGTTCGGGCAGGTTGTCCAGTTCGTTGTAGATCGGGGCAATGATCGAGTATTTGACGGTCATTTTTTCTTCCTGGCGGGTTTTCGGGCTGTGTTTGGCACGCGTTTAGGCTCGGGGGAAGCGGGCGCATCCGGGAACGGCGGCATGCCCAGCACCCGCCGGCGCAGGTAATCGAAGATGACCGCGATCGATGCCACGCTGGGTATGACCAACAGGGCACCCAGTATGCCCCACAGGAAGGTTGCCATCACGATAAAGATGAAGACCAGCGGCTCGGGCATGTGGACGCTGCGCCCCATGATGGATGGGCGCAGCCAGAAGTTCTTGATGGCGATCAACACGAGATAGACCGCGACAACGATCAGGGTCACACCGATGTTCGGCAGCGCAATCCAGGACGAACCTTCCAACAGGGCAACTGCCGCCGCCAGCACCGCCGCCAGGAAGGGACCCACATCCGGGATCAGGGTGAGAAATCCTGCCACGATGCCAAGCACGAGCGCCCCCGGGATGCCGAGGATGGTCCATGCCAGGGTAAAGACCACCCCGACGATGAACATCAACAGGATCTGACCGCGCAGGTAATTCATCCAGACAAGGCGCAGGCGCAGGTACAGTTCCTCCACTTCGCCGCGGAAGTCTTCCGGGAAGGAGAGGATGATGCGCTCCCGCAGATGGGGCCAGTCGGACAGGAAATAGTAGACCGCCACCAGCGTTACGATGATCCACAAGGCGCCAAGCGAGGTCTGCTCCAACAGTTGCAGGGCGTTCTCCGCCAGGGAGGGGATGAACGTGGCACGGAAATCCTCTAGGCGCGCCGCCAGGTCGCCCAGGTCCAGCGGATAACCCGCCAGGTTGTGGATCTGTTCCAGCCAGGTGGTCAACTGGTCGAAGATGGCACCGACATCGCGGATGATCTGCTGGATCTCGTTCAGGAACAGGGTCATGCTGGCAGGCGCGCCGATCATCAGCAGGACGCTGACGGAGAAAGACAGGATGACCGCGGCGCGCCGGGATAATTTGGTCCGGCTGGTGAGGAAGTTGACCGCCGGGTTGATCAGATACGCCACGAACGCGGCGATGATCATGGGTTCCAGCACCGGTCGGATGTACCATAATCCGACCGCCAGCAGGGCGATCAGGAAAACCAGGGTGATGAAGCGCAGCGGCATGCTCCACGGTTTTTCGTTCATAACAGTTCCTTCACCGCCTTGAGGCTGGGTTCGATTACCGGCGCGGCGGGTACGGCTTGCATGGCGGCGCGCACATCCTTAAGACCACTGCCCGTGTTCAGGATAAGCACCGGGTCCTGCGCGCCCACCAAGCCCTGCGCCACCGCTTTGACCAGACCGGCGCAGGCGGTTGCACCCGCCGGTTCGGCAAAGATCCCCATGGGACCCAGGGTGGCGATGGCTTGCAGGATCTCCTCATCGCTGACGGTAACATAAGTGCCGCCGGTCTCGCCTGCCGCCCGCACGGCGCGTACGCCATCGCGCGGCAGGTCCACCGAGATGCTGTCGGCGATCGTTTTCGCAGCAACGGGCACGATCTCTTCGCTCCCGGCATGGAAGGCGTTGGCGATCGCGGCGGAACCCTCTGCCTGCACCCCGATAAGGCGCGGGGATTTATCCAACCAGCCCAGGGCAAGCAGGTCTTTGAAGCCTTTATGGATGCCGGAGATGATATTCCCATCACCCACCGAGACAAAGATCGTCAGCGGGGGCAAGTCCACCCCGACTGTGCGATACCATGCCCAGATCTCGAATGCCGCCGTTTTCTTCCCTTCTGCCGTGAACGGGTTGAAGCCGGTATTGCGGCAGTACCAGCCGAATTCTTCGGCTGCCTTGATGCTCAGGTCAAAGGCATCGTCATAGCTGCCATCCACCAGGATGACCTTTGCGCCGTAGACCAGCAGTTGCGCCACCTTCGCCGGCGGGGCAGATTTGGGGGCAAAGATGACAGCCTTGTGCCCCATGGCAGCGGACATGCCTGCCAACGCCGCCCCGGCATTCCCCGTGGAGGCGGTCACCACTACATCCATCCCGATGACGCGTGCCCGGGCGACTACGACCGCGCTGGCACGGTCTTTGAATGAGGCGGTCGGGTTGCGGCTTTCATCTTTGAGCCAAAGATTCTCAAGACCCAGGCGCTCAGCCAGAGGCGCCAGTCTGAAGACCGGCGTCCAGCCTGCGGCACGCAGCGGTGTCCCTTCCCCTCCGGGGTTGGGCACCGGCAGCAGCGGCAGGTAGCGCCAGAGCGATTCTTCCGACCGGCTGGTCAGGTCTTCGGGTTGGTATTTCCCGCGGATAGCCTCGTAATCGAGCACGACATCCAGGTTCCCGCCGTCATTCGGACAGGTGTACGTCACCTGTCCGGGCAGGTACTCTGCATGGCAAAGAGAACAGCGATAACCAGTGAATTGATCCATGGATACCTTATCTACGAAACGATGAGCGCTTGGTGGCAGGCTTTCACAGGCGGATGCCCGCCATTATCCGCCTGATTATATCCTCTCCCGGGTGCTTCCCCCATCTGCGCCTGCGCCAATGCCGCGCAGGATGGTTTCCTGGTCAACCGGAAGTGTATCTATGCGCACACCGACCGCGTGGTAGATGGCATTGGTGATGGCAGGGGTGGTGGGGATGCTGACGATCTCGCCGATGCCCTTGGCGCCGTGGGGACCCTCCCGGGTGGGATGCTCGACGACCAGGGAGATGATCTCGGGCGTATGCTGAATGGATGGCACCCGGTAGGTTGCCAGGCGGTCGGTGATGACCTGCCCTTCTTCCACGATGAAGTGCTCGGTCAGGGCATTCCCAAGCCCCATCATCGCTCCTCCCTCGACCTGCCCCTTAAAGCCCAGGGGGTTGATCACTTTGCCGGCGTCGGTGGCAGACACCAGACGCAGCACGCGCACCTCGCCGGTCAGCCGGTTGACCTCCACCTCGGCAGCCTGGGCGGCAAAGGCATAGGCAAAGTGCATGTCACCGCCCTGCCCCAGGGGCAGAGTCTGCGGCGCCCAGTATTCGTACAGGGCGCGCGACTGCTGACCGGCGGCGCGCATCTCCACCGCCAGCGCACCCAGCGGGATGCGCTGTGCGCCGATCTGCGCCAGACCTTCCTCGA
>JBFYSG010000288.1:0-5681 GCA_041301835.1 Chloroflexota bacterium
CGCCGGTCGGCAGCAGGGCGTCAAATTCGAGGATATGCTCCCCGATCGTCCCCATGCGGAAATTGTTCTTCCCGTGGATGTTCGCCGCCAGGCAGCCGCCCAGCGTGGTGGTCATGGTTCCCGAAACCACCGGGGGCCACCAGCCGTCCGGCAGGACCTTCTCCCACAAATCCCGCAGAGTGACACCAGGCTCCACGCGGATGATGCCCGTGAGAGGGTCCCATGCCAGGATGCGGTTCATGTGCTGCAGGTCGAGGACGATGCCCCCTCCGTTCATGGCGGCGTCATTGTAACTGCGTCCCGCGCCGCGCGGGGTCAGTGTCAATCCCGACGAGCGGGCATAATGGAAGGCAGCCGCGATAGCCTCCACCGATTCCGGCTTGCTCAGGTAGGAAGGTGTTTTCAACGAATGACCGAAGTTCTCCAACAATGTGAAGAAGCCGGGCAGGGCAGCGCTCATTAGAAGGACAACCTGCGGAAGATGAAGGATGGGATGTGGCGCACGACAAGCATGATCCAGCCCCAGAACCAGGGCGTGTAGAGCACCTGCTTCCGCCGCCGGATGGCTTTTACGATATCGGCTGCCGCCTGCTCTGCTGAACTGACCAGGAACATACCCTTCTGCCCCTGGGTAAGTTCGGTGGCAACATAACCCGGTTTTACAGTCAGCACATGCACACCGCGCCGTGTCAGGCGGTTGCGCAGGGCTTCCAGATAGCAGGTCAGCGCGGCTTTGGATGCGTTGTACGACGGGTTGCCGATCCGCCCGCGATCGCCTGCCACGGAGGAGATGCCCACGATCTGCCCGGTGTTCATCCCCTGGAACAGCAGCGCCACGGGATCCAGCCATGCCAGTGCACCGATGTAATTCACCTCGGTGGTGCGCCGGTCCTTTTCGAAATCGAAATGCTTGAGACCTGCCGGCATGGCGATCCCGGAGTTATATATGAAGAGGTCCAGCCCGCCAAGTTCAGCCACAAGCGATTGCAGCAGGCTGGGGACGGTGGCTGGATCGGTCACATCGTGTACATGGGCGATGGCGCGTACTTCACCGCAGGCGGTATTGATCTCCCGGCACAGGGCATCAAGACGATCAGCCCGGCGCGCCAGCAGAGCCAGGGTCCAGCCCTGGGCTGCCAATTGCCTGGCGAGTTCCGCGCCAATCCCGCTGGAAGCGCCAACCAGGATGGCGCGCTGGCGTGGATGCAGGGGTGTAGCGCGGGCAGGGATGGGGTCATGGGTCTCGGTCATGGTTTTTTTCTCCCGCATGTAATTATACAGCCTTCGGGGCTGGTGATGCCTCCTGGCGGGCTTGCATTCAACCGGCAAGGAGTACTTTTGCCTCTTTTCTATCCAGGGAGAAATGAGTATCATTAGGTTGTGGACTGCGAATGAAACTCAGAGATCGCTTCCGGAGCCGCCACTTGAACAACATGCCTGCTGTCCTGGATGATGTACGCCTGCGATTGCTGAGCAACGGCGTTCCACCCGAGACCTGCGACAGCCTGGTCGGTTTATTGAACGTCCTGCTCTCCGCCATCGCCTCGGTCGATGTGAAGGACCAGGACTTGATGACCCGCCTGACGGATGCCTTTGCTGACAATTGTTCCCTGCTCACACTGATCCAACAGCAAGCCGCTGAATTGGATGCGCTCAAACGGATCACCTTTAATCTCACTTCCAGCCTCGAACTGCAGGCAGTCCTCGATGGGGTCGTGGCGGAAGCCATGAAACTGGTCAAGGATGCCAACGATGCCCACATCTTCCTCTTCCAGGGGCGCAAGATGGAATTTGGCGCCTCGCTGACCGCAGACGGCAGCCGGAACCAGCAGATCTCAGAACCCCGCCAGAACGGGTTGACCTATCACATTGCCAATACCCGCCAGCTGCTGGTCGTGGAGGATGTTCAAAGCCATCCCCTTTACCAGGACGCACCCCGTGACTGGTCCGGCTCGATCATCGGCATACCCCTGAAGATGGGCGACCGGGTGATCGGCGTTATGAACCTGGCGCGTACCCGCACGGGATCGTTCACGCAGGAGGAAGTGCGCCTGCTCACCCTGCTGGCTGACCAGGCAGCGATCGCCATCATCAACGCCCGCCTGCACCAGGCGGTGAGCGATCAGGCGCGCCGTGATGTCCTCACCGGTTTGCCCAACCGCCGTGGTCTGGATGAGCGACTGGATGAGGAGATACGCCGTGCATCCGCTTCCGGCGGGAGTTTCTGCGTGTTGATGATGGATCTGGATGACTTCAAACAGATCAACGACACCTACGGGCACAATGTGGGGGATGATGTCCTCAGGCAGGTGGCTCGCTCGCTGCAGACGAATTTGCGTGCCTCCGATTTCCTGGCGCGCTTCGGCGGGGACGAAATGACCCTGGTCCTTTCGAATACCGACTCGAGCCAGGCGCAGGTGGTGATCGAGAAGATCCAGGCGCACATGGCGAGCCTTGAGATCAAGTACCCGGACATGACGAAAAATAACATGAGGATCTCCGGTGGTCTCGCCATCTACCCCGTCCATGCCGCCACAGCGCCGGGATTGATCCGTGCCGCCGATGAGGCGCTCTACCTTGCCAAGCGCAGCGGCGGCGGCAGGTTCCAGGTGGCACACCTTCCGCATGCCTGACCTCGTACAAGCCCTTCAAAAACAAGACCTAGCCTTCCTGCGCAGCACAGCCTCTCTCTGGGGGGTTGAACTTGCCTCAGCGCGCCCCCAGGAAGCCGCCAGCGAGTTGGCGGCAGCCCTGCTGGAAGGGCACCTTTTGGATGAGATGCTGGAGACGATCCCTGCCGAGGTCCGCCCCGCCCTGGATGCCCTGCTGCAAGCAGGGGGAAGGATCTCGCGGGCAGACTTTACACGCCGCTTCGGAGCCATCCGACCTGCGGGACCTGCCCGTCGGGAGCGCGAGCAGGTATACCGGCATCCCGGGTCGCCTGCCGAGTTCCTCTACTATCGTGCGCTGCTTGCGGTTGCCTTTTTTGATACACCTTCGGGACCCCAGGAATTTGCTTACATCCCTGTGGACCTGCTGCCCTTGCTTGCTGCTGCGCCGGGCGTTGAAGCAGCAACAACACCGCTTGGTCGCCCGGCTGTTCCTGCCGAGAGGCGTTTCATCCTGCCGGCAGGGGATACAATCCTCGATGATGCCGTCACCCTGCTTGCTGCCAACCGGCTCGGGATCGGTGTACCCGCCTCCGATATACCCGCCCAGGTCGTGGGAGCCTTGTTGCGTGCCGCGGGCATCCTGGCAGGCAACGAACCCGTGCCCGAGGCGGTGAAACAATGGCTGGAACTCCCGCCTGCCGCGGCGCTGGACAGGCTTGCCACCGCCTGGCAGGAGAGTGAGGTCTTCAACGAACTGCGCCTGCTCCCCGGGCTGGTCTGCGAGGGGGAATGGAGCAATGAGGCGCGCCTTGCACGCCAGCGCCTGTTGAGCCTGATACGCGCCATCCCGGTCAACCGCTGGTGGTCGCTCTCCGCCTTCGTGCAGGATATCCATGCGCACCATCCCGATTTCCAGCGCCCGGTGGGGGATTACGATTCCTGGTTCATTCGCCGCGCCGCGGATGGCGTTTACCTGCGCGGTTTTGCCTGCTGGGACGAGGTGGACGGTGCCCTGGTGCGCTTCCTGATCACCCGCCTGCTGTTCTGGTTGGGGCGGGTGGATCTCGCCACTTCCGGGCAGGAGGGTATGGTGAGCGCCTTCCGCCTTAAGACCAAGCCGGAGATCAGCCGCCAGGATGGCAAGCTGACGGTCGCCTCCAACGGCAGGATCGTCATCTCCCGGCAGGTACCGCGCCTGGTCCGTTACCAGGTGGCGCGCTTTTGCGAATGGGAGCCTTCCCCGCCGGGCGAATACCGCTACCGTGTAACGGTCCAATCCCTGCAGCGCTGCGCCGGTCAGGGTCTGAAGGTCGGCGCCCTGCCTGCGCTGCTGGCGAAGCATGCCCAGTCTGAATTGCCGCCGGCATTTGTGAAAGCCGTCAAACGCTGGGAAAGCCGCGGCACCGAGGCGCGCCTGGAAACGCAGATGATATTAAGGTTGAGCCGTGCCGAGGTGCTTGAGGAGCTGCACCGTTCGCGGGCTGCCCGTTTCCTGGGCGAGGTGCTCAACCCGACCACGGTCATTGTAAAGCCCGGTGCTATGTCGCGAGTGCTCGCGGCGCTGGCAGAACTGGGTCTGCTGGCAGAGGTGCTCGTCCCCGACCAGCCGCAAGATCCCACCCTGCAGGCGAAATAACCACCCTGCCGGGCGCCGCCCGAATGGGCGGCAGGAATCCCAGACGAACCGATGGACAGGGGAGGAGGAGTGTACCATGACAGAAAACAGGACCGAACGCCTGATCTCGCGGTTGGAGAAGGGGCGCGGCAAGACCCTTGAGGTGATGAACAGCCTGGGCGCGGAACAATGGAACCTGATCGTATATCCTGACCCCGCCTGGACGGTGCGCCACCTGCTGGCGCATTTCGTTTCCGCGGAACGCCAGCTGCTCAGCCTGGCGCAATCGATCGCCAGCGGAGGGGCGGGGGCGCCACCCGACCTGGATATCGACCGCTTCAATGCCGCCGAACTGCAGCGCATGGAAGACCTGTCCCCGCAGACGCTGCTGACCCTGCTCGACCAAGCCCGGCGGGAGACCATCACCTGGGTCGCCACGCTGGATGCTGCCGAGTTGGATGCGGTCGGGCGTCATCCGGTACTGGGTGAGATCAACGTGGAGACCTGGGTGGAAGCCATTTACAGCCACCAGCTGCTGCACATGCGCGACCTGATGAGGCTCTTGCAGGCTGT
This sequence comes from Chloroflexota bacterium, assembly GCA_041301835.1. Lineage (GTDB taxonomy): Bacteria > Chloroflexota > Anaerolineae > Anaerolineales > Villigracilaceae > UBA877. The sequence continues at coordinate 4,801 of JBFYSG010000288.1, forward strand.
TGTATAATGATTATGTGTTTGAGGCTTTAATTTCGGAGCAGGCACTGCGAACCTTGCATCCGCCACGTGTTGCGCACACAAAGGAGGAACATTCATGAAGATCGTTGTTTGCATCAAACAGGTGCCCGACTCAACCGCAAAGGTGGTCGTTGAGGCAGGCAAGATCAATTGGGGCGATGCGCCCCTGATCATGAATCCATGGGATGAATACGCCATGGAAGCCGCCCTGCAACAAAAGGAAGTGCACGGCGGGACTGTCACGGCGGTTACGATCGGTGACGAGAGCACCAAGGAGACCCTCAAGCGCGCCCTCGCCATGGGTGCGGATGAGGCGCTGCTGATCGATGACCCTGCCCTGGCGGCGCTGGACACGCAGGGCACCGCCCAGGTGCTTGCCGCGGTGATCCGCAAGATAGGCGCAGTGGACATGGCATTCTTCGGTCGCCAGGCGATCGATGGGGATGCCGGACTGGTTCCGTCGCAGACCGCCCGCCTGCTGGGCTGGCCCGCCCTCACGCTTGCGTCGGTCATCAAGGTCGAGGCGGGCAGCGTGCGGGTCGAGCGCGGCATCGAGGAGGGGCGCCAGATCATCTCGGCAAAACTGCCTGCCGTCTTCAGCCTGACCAAGGACTTTGGTGAGCCGCGTTATCCCTCCTTCATGGGCATCCGCAAAGCATCCCGCGCCGAGATCCCCACCTGGTCGCTTGCCGACCTGGGCATCACGGCACCGCCCGCGGTCATCACCTGGCTGGAATTGATCACCCCGCCGTCACGCGAGGTGACTTGTGAACTCATCACTGGCAGCAGCCCGGAAGAGATCGCCGGGACGCTGGCAGACAGGATCCTGGCGGAGAAACTGCTATGAACACACTCGTCTTCAT
>JBFYSG010000290.1:0-2733 GCA_041301835.1 Chloroflexota bacterium
GACCAGTTCCAGGATGTCGAGGATATCCTCGCGCTCGCGGAAGCAGTACAGGAAGGTGGACATCGCCGCCACGTCCAGCGCCGCCGTTCCCAACCAGATGAGGTGCGAGGCGATGCGCTGCAGTTCCGCCAGGATGACGCGCAGGCTCTGCGCCCGGGCTGGCACGTCCAGGTCCACCAGTTTCTCCACCGCCAGCGAGTACGCCAGGTTGTTGCCGACCGTGTTCAGGTAATCCAGCCGGTCGGTCATCACCTCGGCTTTCTGGTAGGTCTTGGCTTCCATGTTCTTCTCGATGCCGGTGTGCAGGAAACCGATATCCGGGATGCAGTTGACCACGATCTCGCCGTCCAGCTCCAGCAGCAGGCGCAGCACCCCGTGCGTGGAGGGATGCTGGGGTCCCATGTTCAGGAGCATCGTCTCGCCGCTGGCAGCCCGTTCCGAGACCAGGTGCTTCAGGTCGTCGATGGTGACTTCAAAAATATCAGGCATAAGACCTCGCCAAGATCCTCTTATTCCTTCGCATACGGCTTGCGCAGGTCGATCTCTTCATAGTTGAACGTAAACTGCGGCTCTTCGTAGCCCAGCGGGTAATCCTTGCGCAGGGGGTGACCCTCCCAATCTGCCGGCATGAGGATGCGCCGCAGGTCCGGGTGCCCTTCCGCCTTGATGCCGAACATATCCCACAGCTCGCGCTCGCGCCAGTTGGCGTTGCGGTAGATATGCGCCACGCTCGGCAGGCTGGGGTTGACCCCCGGCACGGGCACGCGCACGCCCAGGCGCAGGTTCTTCGAAGTCGAGGTGAACTGGTAGATCACGTGGAAGCGGGGCGCCTGCTGCGGGAAGTAATCCACCGCGCTCAGGGTCGAGAGCAGTTCAAAGCCCAGGGTTTTCAGCCGCTCGCACAGCGCCACGATGCGCCCGGGCGCGACCAGCAACCAGTTCTCCCCGTGCGCCACCTCGGCGCGGGTCTCGAATTCCTTTTCCAGACCTTCCACCAGCGTTTGCAGGTTATTGTCCATACGGTCTCTTTCCGGGGGGTGTGCGCGCCGCCCCGCTCCTATGCCTTGTCCTTCGCCGGGGCGAATTTGATCGTCTTGACCTTTTCCTGCAGCGTTAGGATGCCGTGGATCAGCGCCTCGGGGCGCGGCGGGCAGCCTGCCACGTACACATCCACCGGCACCACCTCGTCCACGCCTTGCATTACAGCGTAATTGTTGAACACCCCGCCGCAGGAGGCGCAGTCGCCCATGGCGATCACCCACTTGGGTTCCGGCATCTGGTCATACAGGCGGCGCAGGACGGTCGCCATCTTGCGCGAAACGCGCCCCGCCACGATCATCAGGTCCGACTGGCGCGGGGAGGGGCGCATCAATTCCATGCCGAAGCGGCTCATATCGTAATCCGAGGCTTCCGCCGCCATCATCTCGATGGCACAGCAAGCCAACCCGAACAGCATGGGCCACATGGCATAATTGCGGCTCCAGGCGATCGCCTGCTCGAGCGTTGTCGTTACCACACCCATCTTGCCGAGCTTTTGCTCTAATCCCATTCCAGCGCTCCTTTCTTCCAGGCGTAGAAATAGCCCACCAGTAAGATGCCGATGAAGACCGCCATCTCGATCAAGCCGAACAAGCCCAGTTTGCGAAAGACGATCGCCCAGGGCAGGAAGAAGACGGTTTCAATGTCGAACAGGATGAACAGCACCGCGATGAGATAAAAACGCACCGGCAGGCGGCGCGTGCCGGGTCCGATCGGGTTCATGCCCGATTCGTAGGGCATTGACTTGGTCTCAGACTTCTTGCGGGGACCGAACAGCGTTCCCAGGATGATGGCAATGGCACCGACCAGGGCGGTGACCAGGATGAAAGCGGCGATGGCAGCGTATTCGAGCAGCATGCGCACTCCTCAAGAGGTGAACTCGGCTTGCACGTAGGCGGGAAAGTATAACACAAGACCGCCGCGCTCAAGACGGACAGCATTCCCCGTTCGGGGGTGATTTTCGTCCTCCCGTTATAACACACATTTGTGAAAAAAGGTACGAACAAAATTCCCCGTTCCCGGCAGGTCGGGCTGGCGGAGACCGGTCCTACCCCAGGTAATCTCTCAAATTGCGGCTGCGGGTGGGGTGGCGCAGTTTCCGCAGCGCCTTCGCCTCGATCTGGCGGATGCGCTCGCGCGTCACGTTGAAGTAGCGGCTCACTTCCTCCAGCGTGTGGTCCTTGTTGTCCACCAGACCGAAGCGCAGTTCCAGCACCTGGCGCTCGCGCTCGGTCAGCACGGTCAGGGCGCTTTGCACCTGCTCGCGCAGCATCTCGCGCGAGGCGGCATCCAGCGGTTCCAGGGCGTCCACGTCCTCGATGAAATCACCCAGCTGGCTGGCATCCTCATCCCCGCCCACCGGTCCCTCCAGTGAGATGGGCTCCTCCGCCGAGCGCAGGATGCGCTCCACCTTGGCTTTGGAAGCCTCGAAGCGCTTTTGGAGTTCGCTTTCCAGCGGCAGGGTCTCGGCGCGCGCCCGCAGGATGGCTTGCACGTCCGCCGGGGAAAGGAAGCCCGATTCGAGCGCCATCTCTTCAATGGTCGGGTCGCGCCCCAACTGCTGCACCAGCGTGCGCTGCATGCGCAGGATGCGGGTGATCGACTCGAACAGGTGCACCGGGATGCGGATGGTGCGTGCCTGCTCGGCGATGGAGCGGTTGATCGACTGGCGGATCCACCAGGTGGCGTAGGTGC
>JBFYSG010000292.1:0-7372 GCA_041301835.1 Chloroflexota bacterium
GTCACCTCCTGGGCGATCAACCAGACCCTCGATTGGGCGCGCAAACTCTCCGACAAGGATTCGCCCCTCACCAGCCGCCAGCGAGCCATCTCGGAGCGGGTGCTGAAAGAGATCGTCGAACGCCTGAACTTCCTGGTGGCGGTGGGGCTGGACTACCTGACCCTGAACCGCTCCGCCGGGTCGCTTTCGGGCGGCGAGGCGCAGCGCATCCGGCTTGCCACCCAGGTCGGTTCGCGGCTGGTGGGTGTGCTCTATGTGCTGGATGAGCCTTCCATCGGTCTCCACCCGCGCGATAACAACCGCCTGCTCGACACGCTGAAAGGTCTGCGCGACCTGGGCAACACCGTGCTGGTGGTGGAACACGACCACGAAACCATCCTGTCTGCAGACTGGATCGTGGACCTGGGACCCGGGGCAGGCGAACACGGCGGCAAGGTCATCGCCGAAGGCACCCCGGAGCAGATCCTGGCGCATCCCAAGTCCCTGACCGGGGCGTATCTCTCGGGGCGCAAGCAGGTGCCCATACCCAAGGAACGGCGCGGCGGCAACAACAAGCATCTCACCATCCTCGGGGCGCGCGCCAACAACCTGAAGAACATCAAGGTCGAGATCCCGCTGGGAAAACTGGTCTGCATCACCGGGGTCAGCGGCAGCGGTAAATCCACGCTGATGGACGACATACTCTACAATGCCCTGGCTGCCCGCCTGCACGGTGCACATACCCAGGCTGGTGAGCATGACCGCATCGAGGGCATCGAACTGCTGGATAAGATCATCAACATCGACCAGTCGCCCATTGGGCGCACGCCGCGCTCCAACCCGGGCACCTACACCGGTATGTTCGATGAGATCCGCAAACTGTTCGCCGGCATGCCCGAATCCAAGGTGCGCGGCTACAAGCCCGGGCGCTTCTCCTTCAATGTCCACGGCGGGCGCTGCGAGGCATGCCAGGGGCAGGGGGAACTGCGCATCGAGATGCAATTCCTGCCCGATATCTATGTCCCCTGCGATGTCTGCCACGGCACGCGCTTCAATCGCGAGACCCTGCAGGTGAAGTTCAAGGGGCACAACGTTGCCGACGTGCTGAACATGACCGTGGACCATGCCCTGAGTGAGTTCTCCGCCCTGCCGGCGATGATGAGCAAGTTGAAACTCCTGCAGGAAGTCGGGCTGGGGTACATCAAGATCGGGCAGCCCGCCACCACGCTCTCAGGCGGGGAAGCCCAGCGCGTGAAACTGGCGCGCGAACTAAGCCGACGCGCCACCGGGCGGACGCTCTACGTGCTGGACGAGCCTTCCGTGGGACTGCACGCCGCCGACGTGCACAAATTGATTGAAGTGCTGCAGCGCCTGGTGGATGCAGGCAACTCGGTGCTGATCATCGAGCACAACCTGGAGATCATCAAGGTGGCTGACTGGATCCTGGACCTGGGACCCGAGGGAGGCGACCGCGGCGGAAAACTGATCGCCGCCGGCACACCCGAGCAGGTGGCGGCAGAAAAAGCCTCCTTTACCGGGCGATTCTTGAAAGATGTGCTCAAAAGTAGCCAGAAAAAGGCTTAAAACGCCGGTTTTTCCTCAATTTCGCCTCCTTTTTCCCTACTCGCAAAATCCGTCAAATTCAGGTAGAATGGTTTTACCAAGTTCGGCAGAGCAACCCGCGCGGTTGCCCTGCCGGGAAACGGATGACCTGTATGACTATCAACAATACGATCGAATCCTACCGCAAGCGACGCAAACAACTCTTGCCTCTTATCCTGGGCGTCGGGGCTGTGCTGCTGGTGGTTGCCGGCATCATCATTGTTGTTGTTTCGGCAAGCAACGGCGGCGGCTTCCATTTGTTCTCCACCAAGACGCCGACTCCCACCATCACCCCTTCACCCACCAATACCTTCACGCCCACCGAAACAGCGACCATCACCGAAACACCGACCATCACCTCCACCGCCACTGCCTCAGCCCCCTACCCCTACCTGGTCAAGGAGGGGGACAACCTCTACCTGATCATGGAACAGCAGGGCTTGACGGCTGACTCCATCATCCTGATCTACATGCTTAATCCGTACGATGCCACCGCCGGGACCGGCATCGATCCAGCCACCGGCGCCATCTATGTCGGCACGACCATCACGCTCCCACAACCTGGCATGCAGATCCCGACCCCCACCCCGGTGACCACCACCGCCCCGGGGACGCGCATCACCTACATGGTCCTGCCGGGCGACGGCTTGGGCTTGATCGCGAACAAATGGAACACGACCATCGACGCCATCCTGAAAGCCAATCTTACGACCCTGCCGGACGGCGAGGAAACCCTGATCTATCCGGGCATGCTGCTGGTGGTGCCGATCAACCTGGTCACGCCCGTGCCGACAGCCGGCCCCACGGCAACGCTGACCCCCACCCTGACGCCAACGCCCTGACCTGCTTACCGACCTGCTCCCGGATGGCAACACCATCCGGGAGTTTTTTCTTCCGGCAAGCGCGCCGGTCTGGCACTAAGAAGGCGCAGGGTGTTTGCAGTATAATATTAAGCACCTGTTGACCCGCCCTTCTCCACCGCAGCACCAGGGATGGAGATGATCGCACCCGATTGGGAAACCCTGTGAGCCACTATTCCGGAAAATTTGTCATCGGATTGACTGGGAATATCGCCACCGGCAAGAGCGTGGTGCGCCGGATGCTCGAGCATCTGGGCGCCTACAGCATCGACGCCGACGCGCTGGCTCACCGCGCCATCGCCAAGGGGGCACCCGGATACAAACCGGTCATCGATATATTCGGTCGCTTCATCCTGGATGCGGGCGGCGAGATCGACCGCGGCAAACTGGGACGCATGGTCTTCGGCGACCCTGAGGCGCTCAAGCGGCTGGAAGTCATCGTCCACCCGCTGGTGGAGAAAGCCGTGGATATTCTCATCCGCCGCGCCAGCCAGCCCGTGATCGTCATCGAAGCGATCAAATTGCTGGAGGGTAAACTGGTCACCGCTTGTGATGCCATCTGGGTGACCTATGCCCCCGAAGGCATCCAGAAGAAACGCTTGATGGCGAAACGCGGCATGAGTTCCGAGGATGCCATCCAGCGCATCCATGCCCAGGAATCGCAGGAAGCAAAGATCGCCGCCGCCAACGTGGTCATCCAGAACACGGGCTCCTTCGAGGATACCTGGAAGCAGGTGCTGGCAGCCTGGAAGGTCGTTGCGCCTGCCGGCGAGCCTGCCCCACTGCCAGCCAAAAAGGCAGAGACGGGGGAATTAAGCGTTCAGCGCGGGCGCCCGCGCGATTCCACCGCCATCGCCAGCCTGATCACCCGCCTGACCGACGGCGCCTATGCGCCCTCGGAAGAGGACATCATGGCGTTCTTCGGCGAGATGGCGTTCCTGCTCTTGATGCAGGATACGCGCCTGGTGGGTCTGGTTGGCTGGCAGGTTGAGAACCTGGTCGCCCGCACCACCCAACTCTACCTCGACCCCGCCATCTCCCTGCCGCAGGCGCTGGCGGCATTGATGAAGGAACTGGAGCGCGCCTCACAGGACCTGCAGTGTGAAGCCTCGCTCATCTTCCTGCCGCCCGACCTGGCTTCGCGCGAGGATATCTGGCATGGGCTGGGCTACACGCTGCGCACCGCCCGGGCATTGGGCGTGCAGGCATGGCAGGATGCGGCGCTGGAATCACAACCGCCCGACACCTTCATGCTCTTCAAACAATTGCGCCAAGACCGCGTCCTTCGCCCGATCTGATCCATCCCCGCGGCATTCCCGTTGAACCGGGTCGCGCCTCTGAGCGCAAACTGCCAGGTCGCTGACCGGCAGGACCTCATTCCGGCTTTAATACCGGTATAATCCAGGCAGTGAACGCACTGATCGACAATATCCTCTTCCTATTCCAGCGCCTCAACTGGTTGAGCGCGATCGACATCCTGTTGGTCACGCTGGTATTCTTTGGCGTGCTCTACCTGGTGCGCGACACGCAAGCCATGATGTTGCTGCGCGGCATCATACTGCTGCTGGTGCTGGTGGCGCTGCTCACCAGCCTGGTCAACCTGCCCGCCTTTTCCTGGTTGATGCAGACAGTCCTGCCGGGGCTGGTGTTCGTCATCCCGGTCATCTTTGCCCCCGAGATACGGCGCATGCTGGAACGGATCGGGCGGGCGGGCACCTTCGTGCGCGTCACCCGCAAGGATGCCGGCGAGCAGATGCGCCAGACCATCCAGGCGGTCGTGACTGCCGCGGCACGCCTTTCCGCCCGCCAGCACGGGGCATTGATCGTGCTCGAACGCTTCGACCGCATCGCTGAGCCGATCAACTCCGGAATCCCGCTGCAAGCCAGCGTCACGCCGGACCTGTTGATGCAGATCTTCTATCCCAACACGCCGCTGCACGACGGTGCGGTGGTCATCTCGGGCAACCGCATCGTTGCCGCTGCCTGCGTCATGCCGCTTTCCTCCAGCGGCATCCTGGCACATACACCGGAACGAAAGATGGGCTTGCGCCACCGCGCCGCGCTGGGCATATCGGAAGCCACGGATGCCATCGCGGTCGTCGTTTCCGAGGAGACCGGCGCCATCTCCATCACCCATGCCGGGCGGATCATCCGCCGCCTGGACCCTGAAAGGCTCGAAAACGTCCTGAACGCCTTTTTCACCCCCGGGGAAACGCACAAGGAAGGTTTCTTCCGCCAGCACTTCCCCTACATCTTCCCACGCCAAGATGAATAACCTGTTCCGCTGGTTTACGACCAACTTGCGCCTCTTCCTGCTCGCCCTTGCCCTTGCCATGGCAGTCTGGGTGATGGCGGTGACCACCTCCGATCCCGACCGGACCGGCAGCCTGCCTGAACTCAGCGCCATCGAATTCATCGGGCAGGATTCAGGGCTGATCATCACCGAGCTCTCCGCCCAGGCGGTCGAGATCACCCTGCAGGCGCCGGAATCGGTCTGGGAACAGATCGAGGCGGACCCGGGTTCGGTGCGCGCCATCGTGGACCTGAGCGGTTTGGATGCCGCCAGCCATCAACTGACTGTGGAGGTGCAGGTCGCCTTCTCGCCCGTGCGCGTCGTGAGCGTCTTCCCGGCGGCGATCGACCTGCTGCTGGAACCCCTGTCCACGATCAGCCTGCCCATCACGCTCTCGATCATCGGCGAACCCGCCATCGGCTATGAAGTCGGAGACACCAGCCTGACGCCCAACGAGGTGGTTGTCTCGGGACCCGAATCGATCGTCCAGCAGGTGGATGCGGTCGTTGCCAGCCTCGACCTGAGCGAAACGCGGGAGAGCGTGGAAACAAGCCTGCCCCTGGGTGTTTTTGATGAAGAGGGGAACATGCTGAGCGGACTGAGCCTCTCACCCGACAGCGTGCAGGTGAGCCTGCCGGTCACCCAACTTGGCGGTTATCGCGACCTGGCGGTCAAGGTCGTCACCGTGGGGCGTGTTGCCAGCGGCTACCGCATCGCCAGCGTGGCGGCATTCCCGCCGATCGTTACGGTCTATTCCGCCGATTCGGACCTGATCGCCTCGCTGCCGGGATTCGTGGAAACAACCTCGCTCGACCTGAGCGGCGCCAGCGAGAACATCGAGACCCGTCTCGGAATGATCCTTCCCATTGACGTCACCCTGGTGGGCGAGCAGACCGTGCTGGTGCAGGTGGGCATCACCCCCATCCAGGACAGCCTGACCGTGGCGTACCGTCCGGTGGTGGTGACCGGCTTAAGCCCGGGGCTCAAGGTGGTGGTCTCTCCCGTCACCGTGGATGTCATCCTTTCGGGTCCGATCCCGGCGCTCGAGTCGTTGAACGCCAGCGAGGTGCAGGTCAGCGTGGATGCCACCGGCTACGGGGCAGGCACCTATCAATTGACGCCCGTCGTATCCATACCGGTTGACAATGTCAGCGTGCAGTCGGTCCTGCCGAGCACGGTGCAGGTGACGATCACCAGCACAGGCACCGCAACCCCCAGATAAGTCCAGGTGAGGCTCATGAAACCTGTCGTTGCCCTGGTAGGGCGCCCCAACGTGGGCAAATCCACTTTTTTCAACCGCCTGGTTGGCGATCGTCTTGCCATCGTGGACGATACGCCCGGAACCACGCGCGACCGTATCAGCGCGGAAGCCGAATGGCTGGGGCGCACCTTCGATGTCCTTGACACCGGCGGGATCGACCCGACCCACGGCGGAAAGACCCCGCTCTCGGTCGGTTCTGCCGATTTCATCCAGGAGATCCGCCTGCAAGCGCTGGTAGCGGTGCGGGATGCCGATGCAGTGCTGTTCCTCACCGACGGGCAGACGGGTGTGACCCCGCCCGACCGCGAGGTGGCGGAGATCCTGCGGCGCCACCAGAAGACGGTGGAGGACAAGCCCTTCCCGCCGATCTTCGTGGTGGTCAACAAGTGCGAGACCGAAGCCATGCGCCGTTCGGCGCTGGAGTTCTACGAACTCGGTTTGGGCGATCCCCACCCCGTCTCTGCCCAGCATGGCATCGGCATCGGCGACCTGCTCGACGACCTGATGGCAGCCATCCCCATCCGGGAGCAGGCAGAAGAGGACGACTCGGTCAAGATCGCCATCGCCGGTAAACCCAACGCCGGGAAATCCAGCCTGCTCAACCGCCTGGTCGGGAAGGAACGCGCCATTGTCAGCCCCATCCCGGGGACGACCCGCGATGCGGTCGATACGCTCATCCAGGTGGAAGGTCTGCCGGTCACCCTGATCGACACCGCCGGGATCCGCAAGCGCGGCAAGATCGAGAGCGGGGTCGAAAAGTTCAGCGTCCTGCGTTCGTTGAAAGCCATCGAACGCGCCGACGTGGTCCTGCTATTGATCGACGCCTCCACCGGCATCACCGCCCAGGATGCCCACATTGCCGGGTTCATCCTGGATGCCATGAAATCCTGCGTCGTGCTGGTCAACAAGTGGGATGCAGTGGTCAAGGACAATTACACCATGGAGGATTACACGCGCCAGGTGCGCCAGGCGCTTAACTTCATGGATTATGTACCCCTGTTGTTCATCTCTGCCAAGACCGGTCAGCGGGTGGACCAGGTGCTCCCGCTGGCATTACGCGTCCAGGAGGAGCGGCTGGCGCGCATCACCACCGGCATGCTGAACAAGGTGCTTCACGAAGCCATGGATGCCCACCCCGCCCCCACACACGCCGGCAGGGAATTAAAGATCTACTACGCCTCGCAGGTCAGGACCGACCCGCCCACCTTCCTGCTGCATGTCAACGACCCGAAATTGTTCCACTTTTCCTACCAGCGCTACCTGGATAACCGCTTCCGCCAGACCTACGGTTTCCTGGGCACGCCGATCAAGTTGGTGGCAAAAGGGCGCAAGGATAAAGAGAAGTAAGCGCACCTCTGGACGCCAGGGGACAAAGAA
>JBFYSG010000293.1:0-10456 GCA_041301835.1 Chloroflexota bacterium
GCGACTGGCGCCTGAACATCCGCTCGGGCATCAGCGGGGAACAAACCGAAGCCTACTGGTACCTGCACGGTCCGTATGTCATCACCGTGGGCATCCCCAAGCGTTTCCACGGCAGCGTGGATGACCGCCGGGCGGTGCGCGACGTATCGCTGCAGATCATGGGGGCGGTCAAGCACGTGGCGGAGGAGAGCGAAGCACGCGGAAGCGGCATGATGCGCACCAGCTTGCTGGTTCAGGCGGCGCGCCTGCTGGCGCCGCTGGTCCGCCGGGGTGACCCGGCGCTTTAACCCGCCCCGCAAGGGCTGGGTCGCTCCCTTTTCTCCCCTATTGAAACGCATCACCCATCACCTGCGCCCGGGTAAGGCAGCGCAGGTGATGCCGCGCCTGCGCCCGACCGCCAGGCTGGATGCCTGTCTGCCTTCTGCGGTATACTTCGTTCAAGGGATAATCCATGAAACAACTGCTGCAGAATCTAAAGAACGGTCGCACAACGATCGAGGAGGTGCCGGTGCCGGCGGCGCGCCCCGGCTTTGCGCTGGTGCGGGTGGCTGCCTCGCTGGTCTCGGCAGGCACCGAGCGCATGGTGGTGGAATTCGCCGAACGCTCGCTGGTGGGCAAGGCGCGTTCGCGCCCCGACCTGGTGCGCCAGGTGGTGGATAAGATGAAGCGCGAGGGGGTCATCCCGGCGCTCAGCGCGGCGTTCAACCGGCTGGACCAACCAATGGCGCTGGGCTACTCCTCCGCCGGGACGATCTGCGCCCTGGGCGAGGGCATGGACGGCTTTCAAACCGGTCAGCGGGTTGCCTGCGCCGGTGGGGGGTATGCCGTGCATGCCGAGTACAACCTGGTGCCGCGCGCCCTGCTGACCCCGCTGCCCGACGAGGTGGATCTCGAGTCTGCCGCCTTCACCACGCTGGGCGCCATCGCCCTGCACGGCTTCCGCCTGGCGGAGCCTCAGATCGGCGAGAGCGTGGCGGTCATCGGCATGGGTCTGCTGGGTCTGCTGGCGGCGCAGATCGCCTCCGCCGCCGGGTGCCGCCTGCTGGGCGTGGACACCGATCCCGGGCGCGTGGCGATGGCAGGTTCGCTGGGCTTGAGCGCCTGCAGGCGCGACGAGGCAGAATCCGCCGCGGCGGCGTTCACCGCCAACCGCGGCTTCGACCACGTGCTGATCTGCGCCGACACGTCCTCCAACGACCCGGTGGAACTGGCGGCAATCATCGCCCGCGACCGGGCCTCCATCGTTGCCACCGGCGCGGTGGGGCTGAGCCTGCCGCGCAAGATCTACTACGAGAAGGAACTGTCCTTCATCAATTCTCGCTCCTACGGACCCGGACGCTACGACCCGGCGTACGAGGAGGGCGGGCAGGATTACCCCCCCGGCTATGTGCGCTGGACCGAGGGGCGCAACTTCCAGGCGGTGGTGGACCTGATGGCGGGCGGCAAGCTGCTCGTCCAGCCGCTCATCAGCCACCGCTTCCCGATCGAGCGCGCCGCCGAGGCTTACCAGGTCATCACCGGCAGGAAGAAGCAGCCTTTCCTGGGCGTCCTGCTGACCTACCCGCAGGAGGCAGAGAGCCAGCCGGCGCGGCGGGTCAGCTTCCCGGTTGCCGGGGCGCGCAAACCAGGCGGGGCGGTGACCCTGGGCGTCGTGGGGGCGGGCTTGTACGCCAACGCCACCCTGCTGCCCGTCATCCGCAAACTGCCCGGCATCCAACGGGTCGGGATCGCCTCGGCGGCAGGCATGCACGCCCGCGAGGCAGCCCGCAAGTTCGGCTTCCAGTATGCCGCGGCGCAGGTGGAGGAGATCCTGGGCGATGCCAACCTCAATACCGTCGCCATCCTGACGCGCCACGATACGCACGCCGGGCTGGCGGTCAAAGCCTTGCAGGCGGGCAAGCATGTTTTCGTCGAGAAGCCGCTGGCGATCGATGAAGCCGGGCTGGAGGCGATCACTGCCGCGCTGGACGAGGAGCACCTGCTGACGGTGGGGTTCAACCGCCGCTTTGCCCCGCTGGCGCGCGAACTCGCCGCCTTCCTTTCCAAGCGCAACGAGCCGCTGCACATGCACTACCGCTTCAACGCCGGCGCCATCCCGCTCAACCACTGGACGCAGGACCCCCTGCAGGGCGGGCGCATCATCGGTGAAGCCTGCCACTGCGTGGACCTGCTCACCTTCCTTGCCGGCGCGCTGCCGCTGAGCGTCCGGGCGCACGCTCTGCCCGACCACGGGAAATATCGCCAGGACAACGTCAGCATGACCTTCACCTTCCCCGACGGCTCGCTTGGCGTGGTGGAGTATCTCGCCAACGGCGACCGCTCGTACCCCAAGGAACGCCTGGAGGTCTTCTGCGGCGGCGCCATCGCGGTGCTGGATGATTTCCGCACGCTCGAACTGGTGCGCGCCGGTGCCCGCAGGCGGGTGAAGAAGGCGCAGGACAAGGGCTGGCGCGATGAGTGGATCGCCTTCGCCGATGCCATCCGCCGCGGCGGTCCGCCGCCCATCCCGTACGCGCAGTTGATCGGTGTGACACGCCTGACCTTTGCGGCGCTCGAATCGCTGCGCCGGGGGGAAACCGTCCACGCGCCCTGAGCGCATGAATGGAAGGCAGACGCGTGAGTTCCCGCCCTGTGCCACCATCCACCATCACCCGCTCGCGCGCCGAGCGGCGGCGGAAGGCGCGCCGCAGTCCCCTGCGGGTCGCCAGGCGTTGGGCGTCCGGCGCGGGTTACCTGATCAGCCTGGCGCTGGTGGTGCTGGTGATCGCCGCCGGATGGGCTTTCACCTCCCTGAGCCGTGACCTGCCCGCGCTGGAGAACCTGGAAACATGGTTCGACCCGCTCAACGGGCAGATGCGCCAACCGACGCGGCTGTACGACCGCAGCGGCGCCCACCTGCTGGCGGTGCTTGCCCCCGCCGACGGCGAACGGACCTTCCTGACCTACGAACAGCTGCCGCCCGACCTGGTGAATGCCACCATGGCGCTTGCCCAGCCGGATTTCTGGGTATCGCCGGGTTACCGGCTTGCCGGGTGGCAAGACGCCGCCGCCCCGCCCGCCACGCTCGCCCAGCGCCTGGCGGCGGACCTCCTGCTGGCAGACGAACCTGCCTCGACCATCCGGAACCTGCGCGAGCGCCTGCTTGCCGCCCGCATGACCGCCGCCTACGGTCGTGAACAGGTGCTCGCCTGGGCGCTCAACAGCAACGACTACGGCAACCATGCCTACGGGGTGGAGGCGGCGGCGCAGCTCTACCTGGGCAAATCTGCCACGCAGGTGCGTTTGAGCGAAGCCGCCCTGCTGGCGGCGGTGGGACAGGCGCCCGCCCTCAACCCGTTCGATGCCCCGCAGGCGGCGGAGGAGGGGCGCCGCGAGGCGCTTGCCCGCATGCTGACCCTGGGCTGGCTGACGCCGGCGCAGGCGCAAGCCGCGGCGGATGATGTGCCGCTCCTGCTCCCCGCGCCAGCCGCAGACCCGGCGCTCGTCTCGCCGCAATTCATCGACCTGGTGCTCAGCCAGTTGGATGCCGCCCTGGGCGGCGGGCGCGCCCAACGCGGCGCGGCGGTCATCCTGACGACCATCGATTTCGCCCTGCAGGTACAGACCGACTGCACCCTGAGGACGCAGGTTGCCCGCCTCTCAGGCATGACCGAACCCGCCGCGCCGCAAGACGGGACCGACTGCACAGCCGCCCTGCTCCTGCCCTGGATGCAGGCGGACCTGGACGCCGCCGACCTCTCCGCCGGGGCGGTGCTGCTCGACCCTGCCAGCGGTCAGGTCCTGGCGGCGGCTGGCGACCTTTCCCCACAGCCTGCCGGAACCGCCATCACCCCGTTCATCTATCTGACCGGATTTGCCCGCGGGCTGAACCCCGCCAGCCTGGGCTGGGATATCCCCGTCGAGGAACCGGTGCTTGGGCAGGTCTACCAGGGACCGGTGCGCCTGCGCATTGCCCTGGGCAACGATTACCTGCCGCCCGCCCTGACCATCATCGGGCAGGTCGGGATGCAGAGCATCCAGAGCGGGGCGGCTTCATTCGGGCTGGAGTTCCCCGCCGGAGACCTGCTGGAGGCGGAATTCTACCTGCCGCCCGTGGACCTTGCCTTTGCCTGCGCCACGCTCGCCAGCGAAGGGCTGCAGAACGGTCAGCCCATCGCCGGGCAGGCGGGTCTGCCGCTCCAGCCTGCCGGTGTGCTGCAGGTGCTGCACGGCGATGGAAGCACCTGGCTCGACTGGAGCGTGCCGCTCTCGCGCTCGGTCGTCAGCCCGCAGCTTGCCTACCTGATGAACCACGTGCTGAGCGACGATTCCGCCCGCTGGGCGAGCCTGGGCAACCCCAACGTGCTCGAGATCGGCATCCCGGCGGCGGTCAAGGCAGGGCGCAGCCTGGATGAGCACAGCGCCTGGACCCTGGGCTATACCCCCGACGTGGTGGTGGTGACCTGGCTCTCCGGGGCTGGCAGCAGTTCGCGCGCCGCCTCGGATGGGCTGTGGAGCGCGCTCACCCGCCATGCCCTGCAGGGGAAACCCGCCAGCAGTTGGGAGATGCCCCCCGGCGTGGTCACGCTCCAGGTGTGCGACCCATCCGGCTACCTGCCGACCGATACCTGCCCGAACGTGGTGAGCGAGGTCTTCCTGGATGGACGCCAGCCCGTGCAGGTGGACCACCTGTTCCAGGCGTATGAGATCAACATCGAGACCGGGCTGCTGGCGACCGTCTTCACCCCGCCGGAACTGGTGGAGAGCCGGGTCTACATGGTGACGCCGCCCGAGGCACGCGCCTGGGCGCAGGAGGCGGGCATGGATACCCCGCCGACCAGTTACGACCGCTACCAGCCGCCGCCCTACCAGCCGGAGATCCATATCACCACGCCGGAGATGTTCGCGGACGTGAGCGGCGTGGTGGCATTCCACGGCACAGCGGCGGGGGAGGATTTCGTCTCGTACCGCCTGGAATACGGACCGGGGCTGAACCCGCAAGCCTGGTTCCTGCTCGGCAGTGACGCCGCCGCGCCCGTGACCGAAGGACTGCTGGGCAGTTGGGATACCACCGGGCTGGAAGGCTTGTACACCGTGCGCCTGATGGTGATGCGCAGCGGCGACCGCGTGGAGCAGGCGCTGGTGCAGTTGACGCTCGACAACACGCCGCCCGAGGTGCAGATCTTTTATCCCCAGGAGGGGGATGTCTTGAGTCTGGCGGACGGGTACCTCGCCATCCAAGCACAGGCAGAGGATGCCCTGCTGGAATGGGTCATCTTTTACATGGACGGGGAGGAACTGGGGCGGCTGGATGAGGCGCCCTATGGGGTGATCTGGAAGATGGAAGCGGGCACCCACGCCGTGCGCGTGGTGGCGGTGGACCGGGCGGGCAACACGGACGAGGCGGAAATGCGCATCAAGGTGGGGAAGTAGCATGCCCGCCCAGCGCATCCTGCTGGCGCTCGGCAGCAACCTGGGTGATCGGCGGGGCAACCTGCGGCGCGCCCTCGCCAGCCTGCCCCCGGCGGTGCGCGTGCTCAGGCTCTCGCGGCTGTACGAGACGCCGCCCTGGGGGATGACAGAACAGCCGAAATTCCTGAACCAGGTCATCGAGGCGGAGACGGAGCTTGCCCCGCACGATCTGCTCCATTTCCTGAAGGGCATCGAGCAGGCGATGGGGCGCACGCCCTCCGCCCGCTACGGACCGCGCCTGATCGACCTGGATATCCTGTTCCACGGCGACAGCGTGCTGGAAACGCCGGACCTGGTCGTGCCGCATGCACGCCTGCACGAGCGCGCCTTCGTGCTGGTGCCGCTCAACGACCTGGCGCCGGACCTGGTCCATCCCGTCCTGAAACAGTCCATCCACAGCCTGCTGGCAGGGGTGAAGCAGAAAGGGATCAAACCCATGAACGATGCCCTGTTCAACCTGCAGGCTGAGCCTGCCCTGGCATGGAAACTCGCCGTGTCGGTGCTGGGCGGCGACCCGGATTCCGCCCAAGCCGCCCGGGCGGCGGAGCAGGTGCGCGCCTCGCCGCGGGTGGCGGAACTGCTGTCCGAGCGCCAGGCGGACGGGAGGCTGCCGCACCACCCGTACAAGAAGTGGAACGGCGCGCACTGGGTGCTCTCCATCCTTGCCGACCTGGGGTTCCCGCCCGGCGACCCCTCGCTGAAGGCGATGATGGACTCGGTCTTCGATTGGCTGCTCAGTGCGGAACACGCCCGGAGCATCCGCGTGATCGCCGGCAGGACGCGCCGCTGCGGTTCACAGGAGGGCAACGCCGCCTGGACATCCCTGCGGTTGGGGTTTGCCGATGCGCGCACCACGGAACTGGTGGAACGCCTGCTCAAGTGGCAGTGGCAGGATGGCGGCTGGAACTGCGACAAGCGCCCGGAGGCGGACACTTCCTCCTTCATGGAGACGCTGCTGCCCTTGCGGGCGCTGGCGCTGTATGCCCGCGCCTCGGGGGATGAGCGCGTCCGCGGCGCAGCCGAACGGGCGGCGGAGGTCTTCCTGCAGCGCAAATTATTCCTGCGCCGGCGCGATGGTCAAGTGATGGACAAGCACTTCGTGCGCCTGTGCTATCCCGCCTACTGGCACTATAACATTCTGTTCGGCTTGAAGGTCATGGCAGAGGCGGGCATGCTCGCCGACCCGCGCTGTGCCCCGGCACTGGACCTGCTCGAATCCAGGCGGCTGGCAGACGGCGGTTTCCCCGCCGATGAGACGTATTCACGCACCAGCCGTCCCGACCTGAGCGGCTTCTCACGCCTGGCATGGGGCGGGACAGGCAAAACGAAGCTGAATCCGTTCGTCAGCGCGGATGCGCTGGCGGTGCTGCGGCTGGCGGGCAGGGCGTAAGCGCTAGAGCGTGTACGTCCCGCCAGGCTTGAGCACCACCGGTTTGGTGGTGGTCTCTTTTTCGACCCGCGCCGCCCATGCCTCGGCGTTCTGTTCGATCAGCCCCCAGGTGCCGAAATGAATGGGGATGACGACCTTGGGGGTGAGCAGTTTGACCGCCCGCAGGGCATCGTCGGGTCCCATGGTGTAGTTGTCGCCAATGGGGATGACCGCCAGGTCGAGACCCTCCTCGCCGATCAATTTCATGTCGCCGAACAGACCGGTATCCCCGGCGAAGTAGAGTTTTTTGCCGTCGTTGGTGGTCAGCAGCAGACCCGCCGGGTTGCCGCCGTAGGAACCGTCCGGCAGGGCGGAGCCGTGCAGGGCGAGGGTCAGTTTGAGGTAGCCGAAGGGATGGCGGTATCCGCCTCCCAGGTGCTGACCGTGGGTCTTCAAGCCCTGGTTGCCCAGCCAGCCGGCGATCTCGTGGTTCGTGATGACCAGCGCGCCGGTGCGCCGGGCGATGGCAAGCGTATCGCCGATATGGTCCCCGTGCCCGTGGGTGACCAGGATGAAATCCGCCGCCACCTGATCGGGGCTGACAGATGCGGCGGGGTTGCCGCTGAAGAACGGGTCGATGAGGATGTGCTGACCGTCGGTCTCCAGTCCGAGCGTGGCGTGTCCGTACCATGTGATCGTGGTCATGGGCGTCTCCTTTCCATTCGATATCAGTATAGGCAGAATCAAGGCGCAGGTCAATTGGCAGCCTTTGATGTTCGGACATGTCACCTGGCAATTGTCCGATCTTTCCTCCGAAGTTCAGCCAGCCCGACTTGTTTCTGCCGGTTGGCAGGATAGGCAAAGGACCCTATAATTCAGCATCATGCGTGTGGAGGGATGTTATGACCAGGCGACCATCGTTCAAACAGCGCGTTCAGTATTTCTTCGATAATTTCATGTCCCGCGGGACGATCGCCCTGATCGGCGGTCTGGGTTTCATTTCCCTGCTGCTCATCGCCGCGGCGGGGATCGTCATCGCCCTGGGCGGCAGGTTGCTGGCGCCCGAAGGCGGCGACCCGCCCGGATTCCTGGAAGCGGCATGGCTGAGCCTGATGCGTACACTGGATGCCGGCACGATGGGCGGGGATGCCGGTTGGGGCTTCCGCCTGGTGATGCTGGGCGTGACCTTGGGCGGCGTGTTCATCGTCAGCACCCTGATCGGCGTGCTGACCGCCGGTGTGGAAGGCAAACTGGAAGAAATGCGCAAGGGGCGCTCGGTGGTGCTGGAAAGCGGGCACACGCTCATCCTGGGCTGGTCGCCGCAGATATTCACCATCATCTCGGAACTGATGCTTGCCAACGAGAATGTGAAGCAGGCGCACATCGTGGTCATGGCGGATCGCGACAAGGTGGAAATGGAGGACGAGATCCGCGAGCGGGTGGAACGTGCCGGCAACACCCGCGTGCTGTGCCGCTCCGGCTCACCGGTGGACCTGGCAGACCTGGAGATCGGCTCGCCGCACACGGCGAAATCGATCATCATCCTGCCGCCCGAGGAGCAGGACCCCGATACGCAGGTGATCAAGACCCTGCTGGCGATCACGAACAACCCGAACCGCCGCCGCGAGCCTTATCACATTGTCACGCAGATAGGCGCGGCGCGCAACATGGACGTCGTGCGCATGATCGGCTCGGCAGACAAGGTGCAGGCGGTGCTGACGGGCGACCTGATCGCCCGCCTAACCGCCCAGACCTCGCGCCAGAGCGGCTTGTCGCTGGTCTATGATGAACTGCTCAACTTTGGCGGGGATGAGATCTATTTCACCCGCCCGACCGAACTGATCGGGAAGACCTATGCCCAGGCGCTGCTGGCATACGAAGATTCGGCGGTGATGGGCCTGCTGAAAGCCGACGGCAGCACGCTGCTCAACCCGCCGATGGATACGGTCATCGCCGCCGGGGATGCCCTCTTCGCCCTGACCGCCGATGACGACACCCTGCTGCCATCCGGGCTGGCGCAGGTGCCCGTGGATGAGAGCCTCATCCGCAGCGGGCGCCAGGAGGGCGTTGCCACCCCGGAGAAATGCCTGGTGATGGGCTGGAACCGCTGTGCCGGCATCATCATCCGCGAACTGGACCATTATGTGCCGCACGGTTCGCGCGTGATGGTGGTGGCTGACCCGGCGGTCTCGGATGAGGTCAAGGACCTGGAAGACACCATCCGCAAGTGCTGCGGGCGGCTCGAGAACCAGAAGGTGGAATTCCGCAGCGGCGATACCACCGAGCGCGCCACCCTGGAGGGGGTCAAAGCCGCCGACTACGACCATGTGATCGTGCTGAGCTATGCCGGGCTGGATGTGCAGCAGGCGGACGCGCGCACGCTCGTGACCCTGCTGCACCTGCGCGATATCGCCGAGCGCGATGCGACCCCCTTCTCGATCGTCAGCGAAATGCTGGACCTGCGCAACCGCCAGCTTGCCGAGGTAGCCCGGGTGGATGATTTCATCGTCAGCGCTCACCTGATCAGCCTGATGATGGCGCAGCTCTCGGAGAACCCCGACCTGTTCGCCGTGTACGCCGACATCTTCGACCCGGAAGGGGCGGAGATCTACCTGAAGCCGATCGGGGATTATGTCGAGACCGGCAAGGAGGTCAATTTCTACACGCTGGTGGAGTCTGCCCGCCGGCACGGCGAGACCGCCTTCGGTTACCGCCTGGCGGCGGAAGCGGGGGATGCCGGCAAGTCCCACGGCATCCACACCAATCCCAGAAAGTCCGAACTTTTCACCCCGGGCGAACACGACCGTTTGATCGTGATCGCCGAGGATTAACCCCGATCTGTAACGGGTCCGAAGTGGTTTCACTTCGGACCTTTTTTTGGTATAATATATTCATCATGACGAATATATCCAATATCGATGACCTTGCCCGGCTGCTGCAGGTGATCGGACAACCCGCCCGCCTGCAGATCCTGCTGGCGATCGGCGAGGGCGAAACCTGCGTCTGCCACCTGGAAGCCATGCTGCATTTGCGCCAGGCGGCGCTCTCGCAGCACCTGATGGCGCTGCGCAAGGCGGAGTTGGTCGCAGACCGCAGGGCGGGACGCTTCATTCACTACCGCCTGACGAAGCCGGGGCTGCTGGACCTCATCCACCAGGCGGCGCGCCTGCAAGAGGTGACCCTGCCCGAGCTCTCACCCTCGCAGGCATGCCATTGTCCCAACTGCTGCCCCGAACAAGGGGATTGCCATGGCTGAGTTCCTGCTCAAACTGTTTTACGGCGGGCTGGGCAACCTGGCGGCATACCTGGCGGCGCACGTGCTGCTGTGCCTGCTGCCGGCATTCTTCATCGCCGGGGCAATGACCGCCCTGATCCCCAAGGAGACGGTCACCCGCTTCCTGGGGCGCAATACACCCAAGTGGATCTCATACCCGGCCTCAGCGCTGGCTGGTTTTCTGCTGGCGGTCTGCTCGTGCACCGTTATACCGCTTTTTGCAGGTATCTACAAGCAGGGTGCGGGATTGGGTCCGGCAATCACCTTCCTGTTCGTGGCACCCGCCATCAACATCCTGGCGCTGGTCTACACCGGCGGGGTGATCGGCATGGACCTGGCCATTGCCCGCCTGGTTCTCTCGC
>JBFYSG010000295.1:0-3467 GCA_041301835.1 Chloroflexota bacterium
GGTCGGTGATGAACTCCAGCGCGGCAGGGATCGTGCGGGTTTTCCCCAAGGTCGAGTATTTCCCGTCGGCTCTATCGACATGGATGACCGGTTTAATTTTCAGGACTGAGCCAAGCAGAGCCTGTGCTCTTCCGATCCTGCCGCCCCGGGCAAGATATTCCAATGTTTCAAGCGTATAGAGGACCTCAGTGTTATCGCGGATCTTCGCAAGGCGCTCCAGAATGGCATCCAGTTTCCACTGCTGTTTGGCGGCTTTTGCCGCAGCAAGCACCTGAAAACGCTCACCACCAGATAGGGTCATCGAATCGACCACGCTGACGACCTTCTCCTTGATCTGCTCGGCGCCCATGCGGGCAGAGTTAATCGTTCCACTCAAGCCCGAGGACACGTGGATGGACAGGACCTGGGCGGCATCGGCGATCTTGTGATAAATATCCGCAAAGATCCCGCTTGAGGGTTGGGCGGTGCTCGGTATCTCCGGCTTCATAGCTTCCAGGCGGTCGTAGAATTCATCCGGGGTCAAGTCGGCAGAATTGACCTCCCCCTCGGGGAATTGAATGTAGAGCGGGGCTTCAATGATCCCCAGTTCGTCTCTCTCTTTAGCGGGCAGATCGGCAGCACAATCGGTCACAATTTTCATGGTTCTCCTTTATTCATCCAGACAAGTCGATTTTACATGGAAATCTTTTCAGCTCACAGGGTTCTAATCCAATCCTTAGTATCCTCGAAATTGCCAGCCTCAACCTAACCGGCAGCTAACAATCATCTATCAGTCGAAACGGGCAGGAGAAAGCCTCACCAATGCCCCAGTTCGCTAAAATGAGGAAGTCGAAGTACAATATCCCCCATGTCCATCAACGAGCCAGTGATCAGTTCCAACGATGGCATCCGTGCCACCTGGGCAGAGATCAACCTGTCGCGCCTGCGCCAGAACCTGGATGCGATCCGGAAATACGTGCATCCTGCCAAGGTGATGATCGTTGTCAAGGCGAATGCCTATGGACATGGTTTGGCGGCAGTCTCCCAATATCTTGCCGGGTATGTCGATTACCTTGGTGTGGCAGTGCTGGAGGAGGGCATCCATTTACGGGAACTTGGCATAAAAACCCCCATCCTGGTTCTTGGTGGGATCTGGGGGGAGCAGGTACCGCTGTACCTTCTCCACGACCTGACCTTTACCGCTTCGTCGGTGGAACGCCTGAACCAGATCGATGACGCTGCCCGCGAGGCAGGGCGGGTGGCAAAGGTACATTTAAAGATCGACACAGGCATGGAACGGATCGGCGTGCATTACTATAACGCGCAGACCCTTCAGGATGCGTCTCTGCGCTGCAAGCATGTCGAAGTGGAGGGCATCTTTTCGCATTTTGCCAATGCTGATGCGCCCGACCTGAGCCATGCCCGGCTCCAGCTGGAGCGCTTCGGCGAGGTATTGCAATTTTATGATCGCCACAGCCTGCCGATGCCCATCCGGCACATGGCGAACTCCGCTGCCATCCTGCAATTACCGGATAGTTATTTCGATATGGTCCGACCCGGGCTCATGTTCTATGGCATCTCACCGATCCAGCAGGAGCGATGCGACCTGTCGGTGCGCCCGGCGTTGACCTGGAAATCACGCGTCGTCTATTTTAAGATCGTGGAAGCGGGTCATCCGGTCAGTTACGGTTCCACCTGGCAGTCCGATCGACCTGTGCGGATTGTAACCATCCCAGTCGGTTATGGGGATGGTTATTTCCGGTCGATGTCCAATAAAGCCGAGGTGATCCTGCGCGGCAAGAAATATCCGCAGGTGGGCAGGATCTGCATGGATCAGATGATGGTGAGTATTGAAGGCGATTCGGCATATAACGGGGACGAAGTGGTCTTGCTTGGGGAGATGGGCGGCGAGGCGATCCGGGCGGAGGACCTGGCGGTCTGGGCGGGCACGATCCCCTACGAGATACTGACCAATATCAACACCCGCGTGTCGCGCGTCTACGTTAATGAGGAGTAGGTAATTCTGTGGAAAAACAAATCAAGATCACTGACATGGCAAGAAGGGCAAAGAGTTTCATTCTAAAGTACTGGCGCGATTACCTGGTCTTGCTGTTGATCGTGGGAGCATTTATAGCGCTCGATCAATGGACCAAAGCCCTGGTTCGGGAGAACATCCCCCTGGGGGGTGATTGGATGCCGGAGGCATTAACTTCCTGGATGCCGTATGCGCGTATCCGTCACTGGCACAATACTGGCGCGGCTTTCGGACTATTTCAAGGCGGGAGCCTGATCTTCATGATCCTGGCTTTCTTCGTGGCTGGTTTCATCATCTATTATTTTCACAAGGTTGATCGGAAGGATTGGTGGCTGCGACTGGCGCTCGGGTTGCAGTTGAGTGGGGCGTTGGGAAATCTGATCGACCGGCTGCGATTCGACGGGCGGGTAACTGATTTCATTTCTGTGGGAAATTTTGCCATCTTCAACATCGCTGATTCGTGCATCACGGTTGGCACGGTCATACTTGTCCTGGGCGTTTATCTTACCGAACAGGCAGAAAAGAGAAAGGCGAGCCAGAACGCCGGCAAGGATGAGGTCGATGCAGACGGATCAGGTTGAACACTTCCGCTACGAAGGCGGCGGCAAAGAGCGCCTGGATGTTTTCCTGACCAGCCACCTGCCCGGTTATTCCCGCTCGCGCCTCAAGGGGTTGATCCAGGATGGGTGCGTGGTGGTGAACGACATGGAGGAAAAGAAAGCCGGGCGCATCCTATATAACGGCGACCTGGTCGTGGCGAGGATCCCAGCGACGGTGCCATCTGGTCTGATAGCCGAGGATATTCACCTGGATATCATCTTCGAGAATGACGACCTGTTGATCCTGAATAAACCAGCAGGCATGGTGGTGCATCCGTCCCCCGGGCACGATCGCGGCACCCTTGTCCATGCCGTGCTGGGATATGTGCCGCACCTTGAAGGTGTCGGTGGTGAGGAACGTCCCGGTATCGTCCATCGGCTTGACAAGGATACTTCCGGTTTGATCGTGGTCGCCAAGAACGAACGCGCCCATCAGAGGCTGCAAGACCAATTCCGGTTAAGGGCGGTACAGAAGTATTACCTGGCGCTGGTTGATGGCAGACCGCCCACACCGACAGGCAGGGTGGAAGCCCCGATCGGCAGGAACACAACCCACCGTAAATTAATGTCGGTTGTGCCCGCAGAAAAAGGCAGGGAAGCCATCAGCCACTACAGCACCCGGGAGAGTTTTTTTGCGCATAGCCTTTTGGAAGTCCATCCGCTGACCGGACGGACCCATCAGATCCGGGTGCACCTGGCATTCCTGGGATGCCCGGTGGTCGGGGATAAGGTTTATGGAAAAAAGAAATCCACGCTGCCACTGGACAGGCATTTCCTGCATGCCTATAAACTCCAGATCACCCTTCCGGGAGAAAAGGAACCCAGGACGTTTGAGGCACCCTTGCCACCGGACC
>JBFYSG010000298.1:0-3993 GCA_041301835.1 Chloroflexota bacterium
GATATCCGCCCCCGCCTCGAGGAAGCGGCGCGCAAGGTCAAGCCCCGCCTGCGCCGCTTCGGCGGGGTGCGCCGCCAGCAGCCCATCGCCCGAAAAACTATCGGGGGTGAGATTGATGATGCCCATCACGTACGTGCGCGTCCCCCACGTGAGGGTCTGTGAGCCGATCTTCAGGCTGGAGATCATGGTCGGGGCGGTGGTCTGCCGTGGAGGCGGTCTAGGTGAACTGGTCGAGCGGGCGCGCCAGCCAGGCTTCCGCACTTTCGAGGTCCGTGAAGACCTTGATCCCCGCGGAGGTCTCGGGCGTGACCGAGTAATAGATCTTGCGCACCGCATCGGCAACCGCCTGGTTGGCAACCACCACCGCCAGGCGGATGTAGCGCGCCGCCGGGTCCGAGTTGGCGTCTATGGCGGCGCGGATGGCTGCCTCGGGGATCTCGCCCACCTGGCGCAGGTCGTAAAGGTTGCGGGTCAGGCGGTCTGCCCCGAGCAGATGGTCCAGCGCAAAGCCATGCCAGTGCTGCATGGTGGCTTCCGACAGGTCCGTGAAGGTCAGGGTCATCCCGCCATCCGGGCGGCGGACGACGGTGTAGCCGATCCCGGGATCCGGGGTCCAGTTGAGCGGTTTGGGGTCTGTCATCAACATCTCCTTTGTGAGATGCATGTATTATAACGAAAAAGCACTCATTCGCCAGAGGATCGAGCAAACCGGGGTTCGACTGAGGCGTTACCGGGCAGCACCAGCGGGACCGCCGGGTCCAGCGGGTGGGGGCGCACCTCCACCTGCACCCGGTATGCCTGCAGGATGTTCTGCGGCGTGAGCACCCCGGCGGGGGTACCCAGGGCAAGCAGGCGCCCTGCCAGCAGCAGTGCCAGCCGGTCGGCGTAGCGGGCGGCAAGGTTCAGGTCGTGCAGTGCGATCAGCACCGCCAGCCCGTCCTGGCGCGCCAGTTCGCGGGCGCTCTCCATCAGCGCCAACTGGTGCTGCAAGTCCAGGTGGGCGGTGGGTTCGTCCATCAACAGCACAGGCGTGGATTGTGCCAGGGCGCGCGCCAGCAGGACGCGCTGCTGCTCCCCGCCGGAGAGTTCCCCCACCCGCCGCTCTGCCAGGTCGAGAGCATCCAGGCGTTCCAGCGCCCGGCGGGCGATCTGCTCATCCCGCACGGAAACCTGCCCGAGGAAATTGAGATACGGGGTGCGCCCCAGCAGGACCGTCTCCCAAGCGGTGAAGGCTGGCGGCAGACTGACCGCCTGCGGCACCACTGCCAACCGCCGGGCGCGGCTCATCGGCGCCAGCGCCAGCAAGTCCTGCCCGTCCAAACGGACGGTGCCCGCTTCCACCGGGATGACCCCGCTGACCGCCCGCACGAGCGTCGATTTCCCGGCGCCGTTCGGTCCGATGAGCGCCAGCACCTCGCCGGGCTGTACCGTCAGCGAGACCGCCTGCAGCACCCGGCGCCTGCCGTATGCCACGCTCAATCCTTCGATCTGGAGGCTCATGCTGGGAACTCCATGCCCGTCACCAGGCACCCTGGTTGCGGGCGCGGCGCAAGACCCACAGGAAGAAAGGCGCGCCCACCAGAGCGGTCACGATGCCGACCGGCAGTTCCTGCGGGGCGATCAGGATGCGTGCCAGCACATCTGCCAGCAGCAGCGCGGCTGCGCCGGAGATGAGCGCCAGCGGGAGCAGGCGGCGGTAATCAGCGCCGGACCACATCCGCACCAAGTGCGGGACGATCAACCCGATGAATCCAATGATGCCTGAGAATGCCACCGCCGAGGCGGTCGCCAGCGAAGCGGCGATAAGGATGATCGTGCGGCTGCGCGCCACCGGCAGACCCATCTGCGCCGCCTGCTCGTCGCCGAACTGCAGCAGGTTGAGGGTGTGCCCGCTGAGCAGCAGGACGGCAAGACCCGGCAGCAGGAACGGCAGGATGGTGAGCACCGCTTCCCAGCCTGATTGGACCGAACCGCCCAGCAGCCAGGCGACGGCGCGCCGCAGTTCGCCTGTTGAGCGCAGCATCAGGTACGAGGTGAGCGCCGAGGCGAAGAAGGAGAACGCCACACCCGCCAGAATGAGGTTGGTGGTCGGCACCGTCTTGCCCAGGCGCGCCATGAAATAGACCAGGAAGACGGTGAGCAGCGCGCCGGCAAATGCCGCCGCCGGCACCACCAGCATCGCCGCGGGGGTATAACCCCAGTGCAGGCTCATCGCCAGCACGGCGCCCAGCCCCGCCCCGGATGCCACGCCGATGAGGTAGGGATCAGCCAGCGGGTTGCGGAACAGCCCCTGGTAGGCGGCGCCGCTTGTGCCCAGGGCGGCGCCGGTCAACAGGACCAGCGCGGTGCGCGGCAGACGCAGGGTCAGCACGATGGTGCCCGCCTGGGCGACGATCCTGGGCGTCCCGCCGCTGAGCACGCGCCACAGGTCGGCGGGCGGGATGAAGACCGAGCCGACCGCGATGGAGAGCAGCACTGCCAGCAGCAGGATGAACAGGGAGATCAGGAAAGGAGAAAAACGATGGCGCATGGCAGACCAAACACAAGCAGGCGGGTTATTTCAGCACGCCGGGGTGGAGCAGTTCCACCAAGGCTTCGAGTCCGTCCACCAGGCGCGGACCGGGTCGGCTGACCAGGTTGTCGTCGAAGGGGAAGACTTGCCCGTTCTGGATGGCGGTGAGCGTCTCCCAGCCGGGGCGGGCGGCGACCTTTTCGGGTGTCTCGCCCCAGGCGGCATCCCCGAGCAGGATGATGGCGGGGTCCAGCACCAGCAGCTGCTCCACACTGATGGTGACCCAATCCCCCTCCATCGTCGAGCCGATGCTATTGCCGCCGGCGCGCCGGATCAGCAGGTCCACAAAGGTGCCTGCGCCGGCAGTGAAGGGCAGCGCCGGGTCGGTGGCATCCAGTTCGTAATAGACCGAGGGCGCGTAACTGAGCGGCAGGATGGCGGCATCCACGGCGGCGACGCGGCTGGCAAGCGAGGCGGCGAGTTCCTGCGCCTCCTGTGTGTGCCCGGTGAGCGCGCCGACGGTCTCCAGGTTGGCGTACATCTCCTCCAGGGTGGTGGGATTGGCGAGGAAGAACACCGTCAGCCCCAGGTCCTCCAGCGCGGCGACCAGTTCGGGCGGGTTGATGCCCCCGGCAAGCACCAGGTCGGGCTGCAGGGCAAGGATGGCTTCCAGGTCGTATTCACCCCACGAGCCGCCGATATCCGCCACGGGCAGGGCATCGGCAGGGTAATCCGAGAAGGTGTCCCGCCCCATCACCTGGGCGCCTGCCCCGATGGCGAACAGGACCTCGGTGCCCGAGGGGGTCAGGGATACGACGCGGCTGGCAGGGGCGGGCAGGCTGACACTGCGCCCCAGCCCGTCGCTGAGTTGGATCGACAGGTCGGCGGGCGGCTGGCTGGGGAGCGCTTCGGTCGCTGGCGGGGTCGCGCCCCCACAGGCGGCGAGCAGGAAGATAAGCACCAGCAGGGTGGACTGAACTTTAAGGGACATGGTTGAACTCCTGATCTGCGCCGGCGGAGCGGCGGCGGAATGTGTCAAATAAAAACCCCTGTTCGAGACAGGGGAGAGAGCGGCAATGCGGGCAAGCCCTCACCTCCTTTCCACGAGAGTGTGGCAGACAAATGCAGGGCGGGCGACCTGACTCGGGGCTCCTCCAGGGAGCGCACCTCACAGTTGCGGGACAGCGCCGGACTTCACCTTCGAACTTTCCAGGTGGCACCGGCTTCGCCTTTGAGCCTGCCCATCCGGGGGCAAGGCACCCTGACCGTATTCGATTGTGCGGGCATTGTATGCCTGCGCCGGTGAATTGTCAAGCGCAGGGCTTGTCCGTCGCCTAGTTCGCCTGTACAATCAACCCGGAAGGCTGGATGCAAACCACCGAAGGGACACCTCGCAGCAAATTCGAGCGCGCCGTCACGACCCTGCCGCTGACCTGGCTCTCGCTGGCATTCCTGGCGGGCATCCTGGCATCCAACCGGCT
>JBFYSG010000299.1:0-3926 GCA_041301835.1 Chloroflexota bacterium
GAAAGCCCGGTCACAGGTGCTTCGCTCCGAGACGGCGTAGGCGATCTTCATAAAATAGGAATCCCAATCAGGGCGCATGGATCATCTCCAAAACAGGAAGGCGATGTCGAAATTATAATGCATCCCCCCCCAACATGATCTCAAAAAAATCCTGCCGCCTGCATCAAGAAAAGAGAGGGCTTTCATCACCACTCGCCTGAAAGCCCTCTCTTTAAATACACTGGTTTCAGGTCAAGACCAGAAGGCTGGCAGGGCAAGGCGCAGAATGACATCCACGATCAAACCGAGCATGAACCACATGCCGAAACTGCGGTTGTTGACGAATGCCTGCGGGGCAAAATACAGGGGCCAACCGCCCTGTCCATCCGGGAAACCTTCCGGGCGCGTTTCAGGTTTCGGTTTCAGGAATTGCGGGTAGATCTTCAAGAATTGCGGGACCGCCAGGAAGACGATCAGCAGGATGGGTGTGAAATAACGGATGGCGATCAGGTACAGCACCAGCAGGTACGGGGCAACCATCATCGCCAGCACGGTGTAGCGGGCGGCTTTCTCACCAATGACCACCGGCAGGGTGAAGATGCGCTTGGCTTTATCGATCTCCCGTTTATCGATGTGTTTACCAAAGATGACCGTCGTCACACCCAGCACGTAAGGCAGGCTGGCAAGGACGACATTCCAAACCCATTCACCGGTGAGCACATAGTAGCCGCCGCCGATCATCAGCGGACCCCAGACCAGCAGCACCGCGATCTCGCCCAGTGCCATCACTTTCATCGGCCAGGTGTAGAACAGAACGAAGACCATGCCCAAGCCCAGCAGCAGCCAGATGAACAGATCGTTCCCGTTGACCAGGATCAGGAAGAGACCGCATGCCAGCGCCAGGATGCCGGTCACGGCAAAGTAGGTGAGATGCCCCCGACGGGTAAGCAGACCATCCGCGACGGGCTGGGGACCGTACTGCGTGCGGAAATAATTATCCTTATCCACGCCGCGCACGTAATCGGTAAAATCATTGAAGATATTATTCGCCGCATGCGAGAGGACCAATCCCAGGGCAAGTATCAACCAATGCAGGGGATTGATCGAGTAGCCATCGTGCAGGGCAAGCAGACCGGCAAGCACTGCCGAAAGGAAGGTCATCACCAGCACAGCGGCGCGAGTGGCGATCAACCACTTGGAGATGATATCGAGCGCGTTCCATTCTTCCTTGGTCACATTGGGTATAACAGTAAGGGCTTTCCGCCACATGGCGAAGTTCATAACAATACTCTCCTATCGATGGATATGCAGCCTGTCCGAAGGCAGGTGCGGCGATCATTACCAACCGGCAACAATTGTAACCCTGCTCCCGGGAAAAAGGTACTCGGCGGGAAATGCCGCATCCCGGAGCGGCGCACAGCGGAGTGGTAGCAAGGAAGTTTATCACCCAAATCCGTGACTAACAATACTGGCGTATTTTGGGCTAAAATCACATACTAGTGCCAGTAAAATGGATTAGTTCGCCTTGAATCCTCAATAATCTGCGGAGGTGTCACTTGGAGATCACGTTAGCCCCACTAGATCCATCTTTAAGTAAGACATTCTTTTCCAGCATCTATCAACTAACCGATGGCGAACGGATCCGAACCTGCCTGCAGTGTGGCACCTGCAGTGGTGTTTGCCCATTCGGATACATCATGAAATTCCCGCCTGGCAAGATGATCGGCGCTTTGCGCGCCGAGATCTTCGACCAGGTCATCAAAGCCGACAGCGCCTGGATGTGCGTCTCCTGCAACGCCTGCTCGGCGTTCTGCCCTTCCAACATCCCCATCACCGCCGCACTCATGACCCGCACCAAGGAGGAGATGCTGCTGGCAGGCAACATCCCGACCGAACTGCAGGTCGCCCTGGAAAATACCCAGCGCTATGGCAACCCAATGGGTGAATCACCCCGCAAGCGCGCCGATTGGACCCAAGGGCTCGCCCCGGAAGTGAACATCCTGGGTAAAACCCGGCAGCCCGTGGACGTGCTCTGGTTCGTGGGCGACTATGCCTCCTTCCACCCCCGCATGCAAGCCGCCACCAAGGCGCTTGCAAAGATCCTCAACCTTCTGGGCGTCAAGTTCGGCATCCTCGGACCCGAAGAGAACAGTGACGGCGATTCCCAGCGCCTGGCGGGCGAACGCGGGCTCTTCGAGATGATGGCGCAGAAGAACGGGCAGATGTTCAAGCGCTATAAATTTGACCAGATCATCACCACCGATCCGCATGCGTACAATGCCATCAAGAACGAATACCCGGCTCTGGGGATCTCCTACCCGGTCAAGCATTACACCCAGTTCCTGTACGAAAAGATGGAACAGGTAAAACCCCTGCTGAAGCACGAGCTCAAAGCCAAGATCGCCTATCACGATCCCTGCTACCTCGGGAGGGTCAACAAGATCTTTGATGAACCGCGCGAACTGCTGCGTGCCATACCCGGGGTGGAACTGGTGGAAATGTCGCACCAGCGCCTGAACAGCCTGTGCTGTGGCGGCGGTGGCGGCGGCATGTGGCTGGATGGCTTCCAGTGGGAGAAAGCCCACACCCGCCTGTCGGAATGGCGCGTGCGTGAGGCAGTGGCGGCGAATGCCGACATCCTTGCCGTGGGCTGCCCGTATGAGCCGCCGCGCTTTGAGGATGCCATCAAGAACATCCAGAATGCCAGCCATCTTAAAGTCCGTGAGATCGCCGAATTACTCGCCGAAGCGATGGAATAACAGGAGCAGAATCCATGAAAATTGCCGTCCCGATCAAATTTGTCCCCGATCTGGTGGAAGAACTTGCCATCGATCCCGGTGGCGCCGCGCTGGATACCACCTGGCTGCGCCTCATTATCAACGAGTTCGATGACCACTCGATCGAGCAAGCCATCCTGCTGAAGGAAAAAGGCGGAGGGCAGGTCGTCGTCGCCGCCATCGATGCGGAAGGCATCGATGACATCCTGTTCGCCTCCGCCGCCAAGGGCGCCGATCAACTCATCAAGCTGACCGGGGATTTCACCGGCGCCAACAACCACGCCCTTGCCCTGGCTTACGCCGACCTGATGAACGAGATCAAGCCGGACCTGATCCTGACCGGCGTGCAGGCACACAATGACCTGGATGGTTCGGTGGGACCGCTCCTGGCACAAAAACTGGATATGCCCTACGTTGGTTATGTGGCTGGCGTTACCGTGAACGGCGACAAGGTCACCGCCCGCAAGGAATACAGCGGCGGTTTGATTGCCGAGGTGGAAGTCAAACTGCCGGCAGTCCTGGGCATCCAGGCATCCGAGCAGCCGCCGCGCTACGTCGCCTACAGCAAGATCCGCCAGGTGATGGGCACCGCCAAGATCGAGGAAAGAAACGTCTCCAGCCTGGATGTCTCCGGGGGAACGAGCGCCAGCCGCATGTTCAAGCCGGAAGTGGCGGAACGCGCCACCATGCTCGAAGGCAGCGCAGACGAGGTGGCGGATAAATTGGTCAGCCTGTTCAAAGAGTTGGGCACCCTGTAGCCGGAGGCAGCCATGAGCCAGGATATTTTTGTAGTCATCGAACACATCAAGAACCAGGTAAGTGATACGTCCTTCGTCATGCTGGCTGCCGCCAGGCATCTTGCCAAAAGCAGCGGCGGCAAGGTGACTGCCATCCTGCTGGGTCACAACGCCCAGTCGCTGGCTGGCAACCTCGGCGCCGATGGTGTCTTGTATATGGATCACGCCGCCCTGGCGGAATTCACATCCGAAGCATACCAGTTGGCTCTCGGTGGTCTGATCACGGAACAGGCGCCGCGCGCCGTGCTGTTTGGACACACATCCATTGGCATGGATATAGCCAGCGGTCTCTCGGCAAAATTGGGCATCCCGGTGGTGAGTTCCTGCCGCGCCTTCACGGATGATGGCAAATTCGTCAGCCAGATCTGTGGTG
>JBFYSG010000300.1:0-8227 GCA_041301835.1 Chloroflexota bacterium
GGCAATGCTTTTCCGGCAGGCTGATTCAGTTGCACGGGTGCGACAGGTCCATCACTTGCAGCAGTTGGATGACCCCGCTTCCATTCATAGGAACCGATCTGGAAGACAGGTATCACCAGCAGAACCAGGCTGGCAATATTCAATGCGCGGGTCATGCTGTTCAACCGCGCCCTGCTCCGAAAGATCATCCACGCCCCCAGCGCGGATACAATCAGCCAGGCAGGGAACAGGAAACGATGCCGCCCGAGCACGAAGCCGAAGGCATTCCAGCCTTCGATGGCATCATAGACATGCCCATACGAGAAGAACATGAGGAAGAACCACCCGCATAGGAGCGCGGCTTTGTGTTCATCCCTGATGCGCCAGGAAAACAGGGCGTAGATGACCAGGGAGAAGACCCCGGCGGCAAGCATCGAGCGGATCCCAGCCAATAAGGTCATCTGGCTGATGTTCACGCTCACCAAGGCAACCGCGGAGTAGAGCCCCAGGAGCAGCGGGTAGTAGATCTTCCAATTCTGTTTCGCCATGCCCATGATACCTGGACGTGCAGGAGGGTGGGGCTTACTCTTCCGCATCCACCCGGCGTAATTTCTTGAGCGAAGACATCTCGCTGGCATAAACGCGTTTGACACCATCGCCCAGCGAGGTCTCTGCCGTGCGCACATATTTGACCAGCCGCTCGAACCCGGCAGGTTCCACCGAGGCTGCCTGGTCGGAGCCCCACATGGCGCGGTCCAGGGTGAGATGGCGCTCGATCATGCAGGCGCCCAGGGCAACCGCCACCTGCGGCGGGACCAGCCCGACCTCGTGACCCGAATAGCCGATCGGGCAGGGGAATTCGTTCCGCAGGGTCTGGATCATGCGCAGGTTCAACTCCTCAGGTTCACACGGATAGGTGCTGGTGCAGTGCGTGATGACCAGGTTTTCAGCGCCCACCACCTGGACAGCCGCGCGGATCTGCTCCATGGTGGACATGCCGGTGGAGATGATGAGCGGGCGCCCGGTCTTGCGCACATACCGCAGCAGCTTGTGGTCGGTGATGGAGGCAGAGGGGATCTTGTATGCCGGCGGATCGAACTTCTCCATGAAGTCCACCGCCTGCTCATCCCATACGGAAGTGAACCAGGCAACGCCCTGCTTGCGGCAGTAGGCATCGATCTCCCGGTATTCAGGTTCACCGAATTCAACCTTGTAACGGTAATCCAAGTAGGTGATATAACCCCAGGGGGTCTCACGCATCTGCTTCTGCTGCTCCGGCGGCGTACAGACCTCCGGGGTGCGCTTCTGGAACTTGACCGCGTCCACGCCGGCGTGCACCGCGGCATCGATCATCTGCCGGGTGATGTCCAGGTCGCCGTTGTGGTTGATGCCGATCTCGGCGATGATATAGGTGGGATGACCATCACCCACCAGGCGGTCGCCTATCTT
The DNA here is from genome assembly GCA_041301835.1 of Chloroflexota bacterium. Lineage (GTDB taxonomy): Bacteria > Chloroflexota > Anaerolineae > Anaerolineales > Villigracilaceae > UBA877. Next base: position 1,429 of record JBFYSG010000300.1, read on the forward strand.
GATCTCACGTTTCATTTTCCTATCCTTTCTTCTTGATGGATAAATTCGTTTCCACTGCCAGCCCATCAACGGGGAAAGATGGTTTTTTCCACGGTCTCGCAGATGACATGCCAGAGAAAGATGTGGCATTCCTGGATGCGCGGGGTATCCCGGGAAGGGACCACGACCGCCAGGTCGCATGAACCGCTCATCCTGCCGCCGCCTCCTTCGCCGGTGAATGCGATCGTGCGCACACCCAGCCTGGAGGCGGTTTCCAGCGCCTTGAGCACATCGGGAGAGTTGCCGCTGGTGCTGATGCCGACCAGGATGTCTCCCGCCTTTGCCAGCGCCTCCACCTGGCGGGAAAAGACGTTCTCAAAAGCCGAGTCGTTGGCGATGCAGGTCAGCAGCACGGGGTCGGCACTCAACGCCAGGGCAGGCAGGGCGGCATGGTCATAGCGGAAGCGGTTGACGAACTCGCCAGCCACATGCAGCGCATCTGCCGCGCTGCCGCCGTTGCCGCACAGGAGCAGTTTGTTCCCGGACCGGAAACAGGCGATGATCGCAGCAATGACCTGATCGACCACCGCTCCGCATTCCAGGACGGTCTTCTCCAGCACGGCTTGATGGGCTTTCAATTCACTTGCAAGCAGGGTACTCTCCACCGTCTTCTCCTTTACCAGCAGCTCCGCCCGCCGTCGATCACCAAATTCGTTCCGGTCATATAGGAGGAGGCATCCGAGCACAGGAACAGGATGGCAGCCTGGTATTCGTCCAGGTTCGCCATGCGCCCGAGCGGGATCAGGTTCGCCAGGCGTGCCACGAACGCCTCCGGTTGGTTGTTGTACACCCCGCCCGGCGAAATGGCGTTGACCCGGACGCCTGCCTCCGCCCAGTAGGTCGCCAGGTAACGCGTCAAGCCCAGGAGACCGGTCTTGACCACCGAGTAGGTCACCGGTTTGACCGGCTGGCGGTCTGCGGGCAGTCCGGCTTTCTGGTACAGGCGCTGGTCCGGGGCGATCACCGCCAGGTCGGAGGCAACATTGACAATGACGCCGCGACCCTGCTTCGCCAGTTCGCTCCCGATGATCTGCGAGCAAAGGAAGGCGCCTGTCAAGCCCACTGACAGGTCGTCCTGCCACTGCTTGAGCGGGAAGTTCTCCAGGCGGCTGAATTCCACCTCCGCCGTCTTTTCCATCTTGGGGTTGTTGGCGGCATTGTTGATCAGGATATCCACCCGCTGATAACGATCCTGCACCTCTGCCAATAGGGCTTGGATGCTCTCCGGGTCGGTGATATCGGTCTGGATGGCGCAAGCCCGGGTGCCGAAACGCTCCTTGAAGGCTGGCGCGTTTGGGTCGACCGACCGGACCTGGATGTCTGCCAGCACCGGGATGCCGCCTGCGCTGGCAACCGCCTCGCCGTGCTGCAAGCCGAGCAGCCCGGTGCCTCCGGTGATGACCGCCACGCGGTCCGTCAGGTCGAACATGGATGCAAGTTTTTTCATCGTTTTACCTCAATTGGACGACTTTGCCGGTTGCCAGCGACTCCCTCGCCGCCAGCGCCATGCGCAGGCTCTGCGCTCCGTCCCGCAAACTGACCAGCGCCGAGGGCTTCCCCTGCAGTGCTTCCAGAAAGGCTCCGGTCTCATCCAGGAACATCCGGTTGCGCTGGAAATCCTGCCAGGTGGCATGCTCCACCTGGTTCCCTTCCCCATCGTACACGACCAGGGTCATGGATGGGAGGTCCATCAGGATCTTCCCGGCATCCCCAATGACCTGGCAGTTGCGGCTGGGAGGCTTCTGCAGGTAGTCCTCGTGCAGGCTGATGGGCACAGGCTTGCCATCCAGTTCGAATTTCATCAGGATGTCCGCCGTATCCTCGACATCCACCTCGAGCCGGCTGAGGTGACCGCCAAGGGCATACACACTGTGCGGCATGCCGAAGAACCAGTACAGGTAATCCATCTCGTGGATCTGCGAGAGGATCACGCCTCCACCCAGGTCCTGCCGGGAGGCATACATGGCGCGGTAATCCTCATAGGTATGCCAGCCGGGGAGGTACTCGCCAATCTCCACCCGCACCGAGAGGATCTGCCCGGCTTTCCTCTCCTGAACCAGCGCGTGCAGGCGCTGCAGGCAGGGGTGGAAACGCATCTGGTAACCCACCACGGCGGTCAGGCGCTGACGTTCCACCAGGTCGATCAATTCATCCACCTGCTCCAGGTTGTGGGAGAGTGGTTTTTCAATGAATAGATGGCAGCCCGCCTGCGCGGCGCGCAGGGCAGTCGGCATGTGCAGGCTGGTGGGCGTACAAACGAATACCGCCTCCGGTTTTTCCTCCAGCGCAGGCGCCAGGTCGGAGAAGAGGCGCAGGTGGTGTTTCTTTTCAAGGGTTGTGCCCTGCTCCACCTGCAGGCTGTCGGTCAGCACCGGGATGTCCGGGCGCGGATCGACACCCAGCATCTCCACGCCATCACCCAACAGGGTGCGCAGGTTGCGCAGGTGCCGTTGACCGATTCCGCCAAGCCCGACGATCAGGATCTTCATCGAAAACCTTCCTTCCGGTCACGCCAGCGGCGCGCCAGGGAAACCATGTTCGATCACAAAGGCGCGGTTCTGCCGAATCCACGCCACCTCATCCCCGGACTCGCCGCGTGCCACCTGCAGGATGTAATCACCCCGGTAGGCGCTGGAAACAAGGCTTTGCACCAATGCCGGAAAATCGGCGCTGCCCGTGCCGGGCGGGACCGTGCCGCCGCCCAGCAGGCGGTCCTTGATGTGCACGCTGCCCACGCGTTTCCCATAGGCGGCGAACTCCTCGCCCGGATGGTAGCCCAGCGACGAACTGTTGCCCGAGTCGTAGTTGGCTTTCAGCAGCGCGTGCGGCAGCCTCTCCAGCAGCGCAGCGAAGCGTCCCGGCTGCAGCGAGGTCTCGAGGTGGATCTCGATGCCGGTGCGCTCTGCCATGGGCAGCATGCGCCGCAGGGTCTCGATCACACCCTCGAACTCGGCTTCGGTATCGATGCGCGAGGCATCCACGAAGGGCACCACCACGCGGTTGATGCCCAGCATGTGCCCGCGCCCCAGCAGCCAGTCGAATATCGCCAGGCGTTCGGCGGTTTCCCCGGCGTTGGCACGCACGAGCGGGCGCTCCATGAAGTAATCAGCACAGATGGAGAGCACCTGCACACCGGTCTTGTGGATCAGGTCCTTCATTTCTGCCAGGCCGGCATCGCTGGCGATCGGGTTGACATCCGCGCCGTACAGGTCGTAGATCCATTCGATGCAGTCGATCCCGGCTTTAGCGCCCAACCCGAATTCATCCGCCCAGTTCAGGCGCGGAAAGCATTGGAAGCGCCCATCCGTGGGTGGTACGAGCCTGCCCTGCATGATCCCGATCTTTGCCATGTCCACCGCCTATTCCCTGCCGCCAACCGTATCGTTGCGGCGCAGTTTCTTCATGATCGGCACCTCGCGGTCGATGACACGCTTGACGCCGTCGCCCAGCGCTGTTTCCACCAGTCGGATATCGCGCACCAGCCGCATGAAGCCCTGCGGCTCCACCGAGGCTGCCTGGTCGGAACCCCACATGGCGCGGTCCAGGGTGATGTGTCGTTCCACGACGCAGGCTCCGAGCGCTACTGAGGCGATCGAGGTGGAAAGACCCGTTTCGTGACCGGAATAACCCACGGGAACGCCGTAGCGGTCACGCAGCGTGCCGATCACGCGCAGATTCAATTCGCCGTATTCAGCCGGGTAGGTGCTGCAGGTGTGCAGCAGGACCAGGTCCTTCTTGCCGAGCACTTCCACGGCATGGTCGATCTGCTCGAGGGTGCTCATCCCGGTGGAAAGCAGGATCGGGCGACCCTTGGCGCGCGTGTAGCGCAGCAGGTCGTCATCGGTCAGCGAAGCCGAGGCAACCTTGTAGCAAGGCACCTGGAACTGGTCGATGAAGTCCACGGAGGCTTCATCCCAGCAGGAAGCGAACCAGGCGATCCCTTTCTCGGCGCAGGCGCGGTCGATGGCGCGGTATTGTTCCAGCCCGAATTCGAGACCGTATTTCAGGTCGCCGTTGGTCGTTCCAAAGGGACTCTCGCGCGGGCGGGCGAGTTCCTCGGCTGAATAGACCACCTCCACGGTCCGTTTCTGGAACTTGACCGCCTGGCAGCCGGATTGCGCCGCAAGTTCGATCAACTTCCGGGTAACGTCGAGGTCGCCATTATGGTTGATGCCGATCTCTGCAACGATATAACAGGGATGCCCATCCCCTACCAGCGTATTCCCAAGTCGTATCTCAGTCATTCCTTTACCTCCAAGGATAAAATGATAACCGGGGTTTAGAACCTGTTCCCGGAAAGGATCAGTTCGCACAATTCCTGCACGGCGCCAAGACCACCGGGGCGGCTGAGCACAAAATCCGCCTGGCGCGCCACCACCGAGACCGAATCGGCGACCGCCACCGCCCAACCGACCAGCGGGAAGCAGGGCAGGTCGTTGATGTCGTTCCCGCAGTAGATGGCATGCCCCGGGTTGATCTTTTTTTCCTTCAGCAGTTTCTTGAGCACGGTCGCCTTGTCATCCTCGCCCTGGATGAAGGGGATATCCATCTTCCTGCAGCGCGCCGCCACGACCGGGTTGGTCTCCTTCGAAAGCACGCAGACCTGCACGCCCTTCTCCTTGAGCAGGTTCAACCAGAGACTGTCGCTCCGGTTCGCGGCGATCATCTCGCGCCCATCCTGGTCCACCCAGACGCGGTTGTCGGTCAGCACGCCGTCGAAATCCATCACCAGCATTTCGACCTTGCCCGGCATGGGGCGGCGCGGTTCTCCGGGCCAGACCATGCGCAGGTCGGTGCGCATCAGGCGCTCCTCAGCCCGGCGCCAGTCGGCAGGCGTATCCAGGTCGATGTCATAGTCCGGCTCGAACAGGACCGGCAGGATGGTCTTCCCGCTCATCGAGTTCAATTTCAGGATGGTTTCCGGGCGGATGACGTCGATCAGCCCGGTATGGGCGTACGCCGCGGGCAGGGTCTGGCGCGGGGCGTTATACGGCTCTTCCATCCCCGGCAGGTTCGTCACCGGGCGGATGGGCTGGTCCTCGCCATCCACCAGCCACATCTTGAAGGGATTCTGGTGCGCCGGGGTGAGACCGCGCACCGAATCGACCTCCGGGTCGTCCAGCAGGATGCGGACTGCCCGATCCACCAGGTCCGGCGGACGCAGGGGCGTGGTCGGGCGCAGGTGGACCACCGCCGCCGGGTGATAGCCTTCGTGCTCAGCCAGCCAGTTGAGCGCATGCAGGAAGACCGGCAGGTCGGGGGTGCGGTCCTCCGCCAGTTCATCCGGGCGGATGAACGGCGTCCCGGCGCCGTACTGGCTGGCGGTATCCGCGATCTCCTTGTCATCGGTCGTGACAATGACGCGCGTCACCAGTTTCGACTGCAGCCCGGCGGCGATGCTGTAGGCGATCAATGGATAGCCGGCAAACGGACGGATGTTCTTGCGCGGGATGCCCTTCGAGCCACCGCGCGCCGGGATGACGGCAAGGACTTCGGGTTTGGTCATTTCTCCTCCTGGGGCAGCACCATCCCTGGCACGCCCCGGCTTACCAGCCATTCGGCATGTTCCCAATCGGCGGGCGTGTCGATATCCACCAGGTAGCGCAGGTCGATGAGCACCGGCAGGATGGCTTTGCCGGTCATCGAACCCGCCCGGATGGTTTGCGGGCGGATGGCGTTGACATGACCCGTCTGCCAGTACACCGCGGGCAGTGATTGGCGCGGGGTATTGTACGGTTCCGGGTTGCCTTCCACGCTCAGCAGGGGAACCATGCGCCCCGTCCCCGGGTCGATGCGCCACATCTTGTAAGGTGTCTGCCCCGCTTCGACCACGCTGCGCGCGCAGTCGGCATCCGTGTGCTCCAGCAGCAGGCGGACGGCTGCATCCAGGCAGCCCTGCGGGCGCACCGGCGTGGTCGCGTGCAGGTGCAGGACAATTTCAGGTCGGTAGTGCTCATTTTCATCCAGCCAGTTAAGTGCATGCTGAAAGACGGGCAGGTCTGTCACCCGGTCTCCGGCAAGGTCGCCGGGACGCATGAAGGGCGTCTCTGCGCCGTAGAGGCGCGCGATCGCGGCGATCTCCTCATCCTCGGTGCTGACGATGACGCGGCTTACGGTTTCAGCCTGCCGGGCGGCGGCGATGCTGAAAGCGATCAACGGATGCCCGCCGAACGGGCGGATGTTCTTGCGCGGGATGCCCTTCGATCCGCCGCGCGCCGGGATGATGGCAAGGACTTCAGGCGAGACCATTTTGATCCTCCCTGGCGGAACCCATGAGGAACGAAAGGATGGTCTGACCTGCCCGCCGACCAGCGCTGCCATCGGTGAAGGTACATTCATCCTGGATGAACTTGCGGCGCCTGTCGCTGTCCATGCTGGGATCCTTCAGGTAGAAGTTAATCCATTCCCGCACCTTCTCCGGGCTGTCCGCCACGCGCCCGGCGCCTGCCAGCCGGAAGCGCTGGTGGGTGGGCCAATCGCCGATGGCGGTGAGCGGCAGGGAATAGACGTCCGGGCGGTTCCAGCCGCCGGGGGTATCGATGGTCACGCTGACGATCGGCTTGTCATGGATGGCGGTCTCCACCACCATGGTGGAATAGACCGTCAGGAAGACGTCCGACCACGCCATCATCGAAGCCTTCTCCGGCATATCCTCGCCGGAATAATGCGCCAGCCCGGCGCCAAGCGAGACCGGGTCGACCACATGCACATGGGGCATGTCCCGGACATAGGCGATGGTCTGAGATCGGACGAGCGTCGT
>JBFYSG010000301.1:0-2846 GCA_041301835.1 Chloroflexota bacterium
CCGACGCGCGCTTCGGGCTGGACCTTGTGGATGCAGCGGTAGGCGGCGGCGTGGGCGCGGATCATGTTCGCCTGCACCTGCATGCCCAGGCGGATGTCTGTCTTGCCGGGCGGGAATTTGCCCCGGATGTAGCCTTCGAGGAAATAGATATTGGGCTCGTTGATGGTGCACCACAGGGTGCAGTAATCCTTCAGGGCTTCCACCACCCTGCGGGTGAATTCCTCGAACAGCGGGACGACCGCCGGTGTCTCCCAGGCGCCAATGGCTCCCAACCAGAGCGGGTCGCTGAAGTGGTGCAGGGTAACCATGGCGGTCATGCCGCGCTCCCTCAGCCCGCGCAGGATGGTGCGGTAGCGCTCGAGCGCCTCTTCATCCCAGCGGTCCGGCTCGGGCTGGATGCGGCTCCACTCCACCGAGAGGCGGTGGGCATTCTGCCCATCGGCAGCGGCGTGGTCCATATCCTCCTGCCAGCGTCCGCCCCACCAGTCGGATGCCAGCCCCGACCGTCCGGCGGTGTGACCTTCCTGCTCCCAGCGGAACCAGTTGTTGTTGGTGTTGCCGCCTTCCACCTGGTGCGCGGCGGTGGCGGTGCCCCACAGGAAGCCTTTTGGAAAATGGAATTCAGCGTTCGGCATGCTTGCCTCCAATGAAACCGGAGCACGCGGCTCCGGGTGATGGTTCCAACATCAGGCGGCGGCTTTTTCCAGCCTGGCAAGATATGCCAGGTACAGCGCCACGGAGCCTGCGACGGCGGCATTCAGCGATTCGACCCTGCCCTGCTGAGGCAGCCTGAGCAGGAAATCACACTTGGCACGCACCAGCGGGCGGATGCCTTCCCCTTCCGAGCCCACCACCAGCACCAGCCCGCCGCGCAGGCGCGCGTCCTGACCGGTGCGCAGTTCCTCCCCTTTCTCGTCCAGCCCCACGGTCCAGGCGTTCGCCTGGCGGAAGGCATCGATGGCTTGGGAGAGGTTCGCCCGGGCGATGAGCAGGTGCTCGCTGGCACCGGAGGAGGCATGCACCACTGCCGGGGTGACCTCCACGCTGCGCGCCAGCGGCAGGATGATGCCGTGCACCCCCACCGCCTCGGCAGTGCGCAGCAGGGTGCCGAAATTCTGGGGGTCGTTTAACGTGTCGAGCATCAGGACGAAGTGGGCTTCGCCGCGCGTTTCAGCCAGGTCGAAGATATCCTGCAGGTCAGCATAGGCATACTCGCCTGCCTCCAGGATCAACCCCTGGTGGCCGGGGGCGCGCCGGTCCATGCCGGCGCGCGCAGCCCGCACAACGGGGATCTTGCGCTGCTGTGCCGCCTGCACGATCTCGAGCATGCGTCCCTTCTCCTGCACGCCTTCGGCTACTTCGAGTTGAAAGACCTGTCGCCGCCCGGCGCGCAGGGTTTCCAGCACGGCATTGCGTGAGTGGATGAGTTGTTTCATGTGGAGGCTCCCGAATAGCCGCGCATGCGCAGCACAGGCATCTTGGGACACCTGGATGGTTCATGGGTGGAGGTGATGGGAGTAGGCATGGGCGGTCCTGCATGCATAAGGAATTGGAACGCCGTATTCTAACACGTTCAAGTTACCGCTGCCTCAGGTTCCGAGTCTCATTCCTGGAGACAGGGTCCGCCGCTGTCCACGCCGCTCTCGGTGAAATCCTGCCTGCCATCGCGGCAGAAATTACCGATGAACTCAACCTGGCGGGGGTAGTGAACACTCAGGACATGCTCATACCATGAGATCCCGTCCCAATCCTCGCTGGCGTGACATCCGAGGCTGCCTTCCCCGTTGTTACAGTCGATCCAATCCGGGTCCCATTCGCAGTAGTCGATGCTTGGGAACCAATCCAGTGGATCGGGAGACCCCGTCCCGCAGGCGGGCCAGGATGCCGGCTCCCATGCCATCCAATCCGGGGCGCCAGCCTGGTACAGGTCCGGCACCTGGTTGATGTAATACAACGCCCAGTCCAGGCTGTGGATCCACTCATGGATGAGCGCCTCGAAGACGACCTCCCCGGCGATGTGGATGGAATTGCACGCCTCCTGGTTGTACTGCACGTAGGAGTAGGTCGAGCCGCGCACGCTGTATTCCCCGTAGGAACTGCCGCACCAACCTGCCAATTGGAGACCCTGTTCCCGATCCTTGTAGCCGCTGACAACATAGACAAAATCGGTCTCGGAGGTGACGTAGTCATCGAGCAGTTCATCGTCGATCTCGAAGGGACCGATGACGAATTCGGGGGCTGTGAATCCGGTGTGCACATGGGGCAGGACGGTATATTCCATCTGCAGGTCCAGCGCGCCGCCTGTCCAGGCGTAGACCTGGTCGCGCACCAGTTCCATGTCGGCGATGATGTCCTGTATCTCCTGGTCGGTGAGCGTAATATCCAGGCAGATACGATGCGCATAGGCACTATTTTGCAGGGAATCAATTTCCTGCGGGGAAACGCCGATCTGCGGCGCAGGCGGGTCATGCTGTTCCCAGGTGCAATCGCAGTCCCCGCACTCTGTGCCGGCGCAGACGTTCCCGCTGGCGAATTCATTCCCGACCAGGCAGGTCGTCATGGGATTGAGGATGAAGACCTGGAAGCGCGGCGTGGAGTGGAAGAAATCCGTCTCAGGTGTTGGAGAGGGCTGGGCGGGCGGTTTGGGCGTGGATTGCCTGCAGGCGGTGAGTTCCAGGATCAGGATGAAGATGAGCAACTTGCGCAGCATGACACCTCTACACTCGACTCGTTCACGGGATCAGGGCAGGGCATTCGATGGGCGTACCAGGTTGCGGCTCCAGGCATCGGTATAGGCATCCAGCAGGTCGTTGGGCTGTTCTTCGAGGTTGTACGGGTCCGGACCC
>JBFYSG010000302.1:0-4935 GCA_041301835.1 Chloroflexota bacterium
ACGAACCGTCGGGGAAGGTGAAGGTCATGCTCAGGTTGTCCTGGCGATACTTGCCCAGGTCGGGCAACCCCTGGGCAGACGCAGTCAACGGCACGCTGCCTGCCAGGAAGGTCAGGAAGTCCACGAAGTGGCAGGCTTCACCGATGAGCCGCCCTCCGCCTTGGGCAGGATCCTGCGTCCAGTGTGTCAGCGGAATGCACCCGGCATTGACCCGGTAGTGCATGAAAAGGGGTTCGCCGCGCCCGCTCAGGAAGTGCTGCAGTTCCCGGGCCAGGGACGCAAAGCGGCGGTTGAACCCGACCATCAGCACCTGAGGATGGACCTGCAGCGTGCTTTCCACCTGTTCCAACTCAGCGAGTGTGATCGCCAGCGGTTTCTCCACGAAGACGTGCCTGCCCGCCTGTAGGGCTTTCACCACCAGGCCGGCATGGGTGTCATGCCGGGTGAGGATGGCCACGGTATTAATGGCGGGGTCCGTGAGCACCTCTTCCTCACCCGAGGCTGCCCAGGAAAAGCCGAATTTGCGGGCAGCCTCGCGGGCATGCAGACCGGCTGCAGAAGTGATGCCGATCCGCTCGATGCCGCTTACCTTGCGCAGGGCGGGCAGCAGCGTGGCGCTGGCATACAGCCCGGCACCCACCACACCCAGTTTCACCCGGGCTCCACTCCCGGTTCCGCCTGTGCGCGGCAGGGAGATGCGCCCGGGCACGGAGGCTGCCTCCTGCGGGTAGGTCAGCAGCACCCCCAGGAAGGATTCCTTCGTCTTCCCGGTGATGACCTGGTAGGCTTTCACCCCTGCCTCGATGGGGAAGCTGTGGGTGATGAGCGGTTTGACTTGCAGGCTGCCGTTGGCGAGGAGGTCGACCACAGCCTGGTAGTTGCGTCCTTCTGTCCAACGGACGTAACCGGCGGGGTAATCCTGCCCGCCTTCCTCGTAGAGCGGGTCGTAGCGCCCCGGTCCGTAGGAGCGCGAGTTGATGAACGCCAATTCCTTCTCATAGTAGATCTTGCGCGGCAGGGTCAGCCCGACAGCGCCGGTGGCGACCACGTTGGCGCGGTCCCGGGCGATGACCCCGGCCAATTCAACCGGGTCATTGGAGACCGTGTCGGCGCAGATGAGGACATGGTCAAAGCCATGCCCGGTCGTGAATGAGGCGGCGGCTGTCTCCGCTCCATCCCGCGGGCAGGCTTGCAAGCCCAGGGTTTCCGCCAGCCTGACCCGATGCGGATCAGGTTCGATCCCCAGCACCCGGCAACCAGCCGCGCGGGCGATCTGAGCCACCAGCAGCCCCAGTAAGCCCATACCGATCACTGCCACGCTCTCCCCCAAATGGGCACCGGTCAACCTGAAACCATGCAGGGCGATCGCCCCCAGCGTGGTGAAGGCTGCCGATTCAAAATCCACCTCATCGGGCAGGGGGGTGAGCAGGTTGCGGGGGATGAGGTTGTATTCGGCATGCACGGCATAACCACCTCCCGCGCAGGCAACCCGCTGCCCGAGCCTGAACCCTTCCATTCCTTCCCCCAGGGCGGTGATCGTCCCGGCAGAGGAATATCCCAACGCCAACGGCTGGTCGAGGCGGTTGAATGCCGCCTGCAGCGCCGGCAGAACGCCTTCCCGCTTCATCTTCTCCAGCACCTGGCGTGCCAGGTCGGGACGCGAACGCGCTTTGCCCACCAGCGACTTCCCGGCGAACTCCACCACCATGCGCTCGGTGCCAGCCGAGACCAGTGAGGCTGCCACCCGCACCAGCGCCTGCCCGCGGTGTGGGGTCGGGACGGGTACTTCTTCGATCCGGGTGCGTCCGTTTTTCATGTTCTGGAGGAGTTGTTTCATGGCGGGAATCCCTGTAGAAGTAGTGCTATGAGTATACTCCAGTTGACAGGTGAAATTGTCCGCCCGGACAGTCGTCCCCGGAAAATGAACCGTAATGCAGATTGGTGCCGTTCATTATTTACCTTGTGCCCACGTTTTCACCCGCCTGAGCAGCGGCGAGACCGGATTCAGATCCTTCAACGGCACCGCCAGGCTTTTCCCCGCCGGGCGGTCCAGCGGGGATGTACGCTGGTCTCTTTTGAGCACCGCAGCCCTGCGCAGGTAGTTCTGGCGTGTCAGCCAGCCTGCCAGAATGATGGTGGTGCATTCGATCCACAGGTTGGACCAGTCGAAGGGCGATAGGAGACAAGCCTCCCCGCGCACCGGACTGTGGATACCGAGACGGGCTTCCGGCAGTCTCTCCACGAGCAGGCAGGTGACCGCGCACAATTCCTCCGGGATGGCAACCCGCTGGCGCGGCGGCAGTTCGAGGCGGCGAACATAGTGCTCGCGGCTGGCAGCCACTCCCAGCAGGTCAACGCTGATCGGCTGGTCACACTCACTCTTCATTGAGAGATCGTTCAGGGAGATCCAGGCAGAGGGTCTTGCCCAGGCGGTTGGCATGGGATGGATGAGCCTAAGGGGAGTGCCGCCGGCGCGTGCCTGCTCCATTTCCGTGCGTGAGGCTGGCACCCTGCCCAACACAAAGGCATACAGCAGGATGTCATCCGGCTTGTTCCCGGCATCCTCGAGGCCTTCCATCGGCAGGAAGGCGGGTGCCTGGAGCAGCGCAGCCGGTGAGCGGGTCATCTGGTCGATTTGGCGGGCGCGGCTTAACAGGCTGGTCTGCAACAGACAGCGGTGCCCACCGAGCAGGATGGGGATATCCTCCGGGACCTGAGCGGTGAATCCCCGGGGAATTTCGAAGAGTATATCCTGCGCATCCAGATAGCGCCTGAATGCCATTGCCACGGCCGCCTGTGCTGTGATGGAGCGCAAGCGCTGGGATGCATCCCTGCCTGCCGTCGCACCTGGACGGGAAAGCGCCCGGCAGGCACAGGTGATACCGCTGGAGATCAGATCGGGGGTGCAGGGAATCTTGACCAGATCGGCAGGTGCCAGCATGCGATCTCACCTGCGAACAATGGCATCCGTCATCCTGACCACGCGCAACATCGCTTCCACATCATGCACACGCACAATGTCGGCGCCGCGGGTGATGCCAACCGCCACCGCAGCAGCTGTTCCCTCCAGGCGTTGATCAGCGGGCAGGTCGAGGGTGTACCCGATGAAGGATTTGCGCGAGGCTCCCAATAGGACAGGGAACCCAAGCGCCCTGATCTCATCCAGCCGGCGGATGAGTTCCAGGTTCTGTTGCACGGTCTTGCCAAAGCCGATGCCGGGATCGAGGATGAGGCGCGCATCAGGGATGCCGGCAGCCCGGGCGATGGCAACCGACCTCATCAGTTCATCCTTTACCTCTTCCAGTAAATCCTGGTACTCAGCGCCAGCATAGGCCTTCCCCAGCCGGGCTCTCACCTCAACATTGGCAGGATTGGAGCGGTTGTGCATCAGGATTACCGGCACCTCCTGCTGGGCTGCCAGGGCTGCCATTTCCGGGTCGGCACGCAGGCCCCATATGTCGTTGATCAGGCGCGCCCCGGCTTGCAGGGCAGCCGCCGCCACCCTGGCCTTATAAGTATCAATCGAGAGCAGCGCTTCAGGGAATTCCGTTGCAATGGCATGGATGAGCGGAACCACCCGATCAATTTCCACATCAGCAGGCACCGGCTCCGAGCCGGGACGGGTCGATTCACCCCCGATGTCGAGGATATCGACCCCCAGGGCAAGGAAACGCCGGGCGGTCTCCAGCCCGGCCTGCAGGGTTCCATCACCACCGGAGGGTGCCAGCAGGCCATCACCCGAAAAACTATCCGGGGTGACGTTGAGGATGCCCATCACCAGGGTGCGCTGCCCCCACTGGATGCTGCGCGCGCCGATGACCAGGTCAGGCAGGGCGGTCATGTGCGGGAGTTCGCCTCAGGGATGGCAGGATTCAGGTGATCTGGTCCAGCGGTCGGGCAAGCCACACCTCGGCTGTCTCCATGTCAGAGAATACCTTGATGGCGGCAGATGTCTCGGGGGTGACAGAATAGTAGATCTTGCGCACTGCTTCGAGGATGGAAGGGTTGGCAACCACCACCGCCAGGCGGATGAAGCGCGCCGCAGGGTCGCTATTGACCGCAATGGCTGTATGGATGGCTTTCTCGGAGATATCCTTCACCTGCCGCAGATCGTACAGGTTGCGGGTCAGGCGATCGGCACCCATCAGGTGCTCATTTGCGAACGCATACCAGTGCTGGATGGTGGTATCCGACAGGTCGGTGAACGTTAACATCATGCCGCCATCCGGTCGGCGGACAACCGTGTAGCCGATCCCTTCAGCCGGTTTCCAGTGGAGCGGTTTTTGATCGGTCATTTCAATCTCCTTGTGTTGCGTCCATTATAACGAAAATGCCCTCATCCGCCAGAGGAGCAGGGCACATTGCATGAACAGCATGGGTACGATCATCCATCTCAATGAACCCTGATCCATTCTTCATCACCCTTCAACCGTTCTCCCCAATGGGTAAGACGAGCGGAACCCCCTCCGCCAGCGGGTGAGGCACAACCTCCGTTCGCAGCCCATAAGCCGAGGCGATGAGGTCCGGGGTGAGCATCTGCCAGGGATCGCCCACCGCGGTGATCCTGCCATCGACCAGCAGGGCAAGCCGATCAGCGTAGCGCGCTGCCAGGTTAAGGTCATGCAGCGCCACCATCACTGTCAGGCCGTCGCCGCTCGCCAGTTTGTGGGTGGTTTCCATCAGTGCCACCTGGTGCTGCAGGTCAAGGTGGGCGGTTGGTTCATCCATCAACAGGATGGGAGTGGATTGCGCCAGGGCGCGCGCCAGCAGGATGCGCTGTCCTTCACCGCCTGATAATTCCCCCACCCTACGATCAGCCAGCGGCAAGGCATCCACCCTCTCCAGTGCCAGGCGGGCTGCCTGCTCGTCAACAGCGGATACCTGCCCGAGGAAGTTCAGGTATGGCGTGCGTCCGAGCAGCACCGTCTCCCAGGC
>JBFYSG010000304.1:0-4938 GCA_041301835.1 Chloroflexota bacterium
TCGACCTGCTGGAGAAAATGCGCGTGCGTGACGGCGTCCAGGCCCACTACGGCGAAGCCGACGAGGACGTCGTCCGCCCGGAGCAGATCGACGTCCGCGGCGACGACCAGGGCGTGCTGATCGGCCGCCGGGCCGAGATCCTGAATGCCATGCAGTACCTGGTCAACCTGATGGTCAGCAAGCAGGTGGAACACTGGGTGCAGGTGATCGTGGACGTGGAAGGCTACCGCGCCCGCAGGGAACGCCAGCTGCGCCAACTGGCGCGCCGCATCGCGGACCAGGTGGTCAAGTCCGGTCGGCGGCAGAGCCTGGAGCCCATGCCCGCCGGCGACCGCCGCATCATCCACCTGGAACTGCGCGATCATGAATCGGTCATCACCCAATCGGTCGGGGAGGAACCTTCCCGCAAGGTGACCATCGTCCCCAAGGAGTGACCGACAGCCGTACCGCAAGTGGATCCGGAAGACACCTCACGCCTGCGCGGGGTGTCTTTTTCGTCCTCCTTCATCCTTCTACAGCCTCGTGTATAATCTATCCATGCCTGATCTGGTCCCACTCGATCCAGTGGATTATGTAGTCGTGGGTCACCTCTCATGTGACTTGACATCGCAAGGCCGCCGGTTGGGTGGGACTGCTGCGTACAGCGCCCTGACGGCGCGCTCGCTGGGTTTGCGCGTTGGTATTGTGACCTCCTTCGGCGGTGAGATACCGCTCGACCTGCTGGACGGCATCCAGGTGCGCAATTGGGCGAGCGAGCACAGCACCAGTTTCAAGAATATCTATACGACCTCCGGTCGGGTCCAGTACATCCATCACGTGGCTGCCGACCTGCTCCCACTGCATGTGCCTGAAGCCTGGCGGCATCCGCCCATCTTCCATATCGGACCGATCGCCCAGGAGGGCAAGGCAGTGGTGATGGAGGGCAGTACAGCCTCGATCCTGGGGTTGACGCCCCAGGGCTGGATGCGTGCCTGGGATGAGGACGGGCGCATCCACCAGGTCCACTGGCAGGAAGCCGATGCGATGCTGCCCAAAGCAGGGGCGGTTGTCATCAGCATCGAGGACGTGGATGGCGACGAGGAGCAGCTGGAGGCGATGGCATCTGCCACGCGTGTGCTTGCCGTGACCGAAGGACCGGCAGGAGCGCGCCTCTACTGGAATGGCGACCTGCGCCGCTTCCATGCCCCGCACAGGCAGGAGGTGGACGCCACCGGGGCAGGGGATATCTTTGCGGCTGCCTTCTTCTGGCGGTTGTATGTCACGCGCGATCCATGGGCTGCCGCCCATTTTGCCACCCAACTCGCGTCCTATTCTGTCATGCGCCCCGGGCTGGAAGGCATACCCACCCGGGAAGAGATCCAGAACTGTCTCGTGGAGGTCGTGTAGTGGGACGCATCTACACGCTTGTCAATCAAAAAGGCGGTGTGGGTAAGACGACCACCGCCATCAACCTGGGCGCCTGCCTGGCGCAGTTGGGGCAGCGCGTCCTGCTTGTGGATATCGATCCGCAGGCGAATGCCACCTCCTCCCTCGGCGTGGACAAGCACGAGGTCAAGGTTGGGACCTACGAGGTGGTGCTTGGGCAGGAGAGCGCTTCCGCACACATCCTCTATAACCCGCGCCTGAAACTATCCATCCTGCCCGCTTCTCCGGCGCTTGCCGGGGCGGAGGTCGAACTGGTCAACGAACTGGGGCGCGAATCGAAACTGACCCATGCACTTGCCCCGCTCGGCGAGCGTTTCGACTACATGCTGATCGATTGCCCACCCTCGCTGGGTCTTCTAACCGTGAACGGGTTGATGGCAGCGCGCGATGGCGTGCTCATCCCCGTGCAGTGTGAATACCTGGCGCTGGAAGGACTGGGGGAACTGACGCGCACCATCCAGCGTGTGCAGGCGGCTCTCTTCCCGACGCTGAAAGTGCGCGGGGTGATCCTGACCATGTACGACAGCCGCACCCATCTTTCCAGTGATGTGGTTGCGGAGGTGCAAAAATATTTTGAGGAACGGGTCTTCAAAACCATCATCCCGCGCAGCATCCGCCTGGCGGAAGCCCCTTCGTATGGTCTGCCGGTCACGGCGTACGCGCCCGGCTCGATCGCCGCCAGGTCGTATGACTTGCTGGCGCGGGAACTGCTGGCAGGCGATGGCATTGTCATCGCGCCTGCAGGAGAATGAACTGGGTCGTTCAGGAGGATCCTATGGCGCAAAAAACCGGTCTTGGTCGCGGTCTGGGGGCGCTCATCCCTGGCGGGGAACTTGCCCCTGCTGAGAATGGGGTCATGCTGGTGGCAGTCGATTCGGTCGCGCCCAATCCACGCCAGCCGCGCGGCGCCCTGCGCCCGGATGAACTTCAGGAACTGACAGCCTCGGTGCGCGAGCACGGCGTGTTGCAGCCGCTCATCGTCACCCGCGGGGTCACCGCCGGGAAGTATGTGCTCATCGCCGGTGAACGCCGCCTGCACGCCGCCCGCCTGGCAGGCCTGGCAAGCGTGCCGGTGCTGGTGCGCGAGGCAACCGACCAGCAGCGCCTGGAGCTTGCCATCATCGAAAACGTCCAGCGCGCCGATCTCTCAGCCCTGGAAGAGGCGGAAGCCTACCGTCAACTGGCAGAGGATTTTGACCTCTCACACGAAGCCATTGCCGCCCGGGTTGGTAAAAGCCGGGTCACGATCACGAACACGCTGCGCTTGTTAAAACTGCCCGATTCGGTCAAGAATGCGCTTATCGAGAGGCGCATCGCCGAGGGTCACGCCCGCGCCCTGCTGGCGCTTGCCACTGCGGAAGCCCAATCCGCCGCCCTGCGCACGGTCATGACCCGCGAGTTGAACGTGCGGCAGACCGAAGAACTGGTGCGCAAACTGTCCGGGGAAAAACCAGCCGCCAAGGCGCGGCAGAAGGCTTCGCCGGAGGTCTCCTCACTGGAGGAACGCCTGCGCGCCAGCCTGGGTACCCGGGTCAACCTGCGCCCAAGCCGCAAGGGAGGCACGCTGACCATCCACTACTTCTCGAATGAAGAACTGGAAGCTCTGCTTGAGCGCCTGCTGGATAAATAAAGGACCGACCATGTTGATCCTGCACAATGCCCGCATCCACACGCTCCACTCAGCCCAGCCTTCGGCTTCTGCCCTGGTGATCGAAGGGGAACGCCTGCTGGCGGTCGGGGATGAGACTCTGTTGAGACAATATCCACAGGCTGAAAGGCGTGATATGGCGGGCAAGGTGATCCTGCCCGGGTTGACGGATGCGCATATCCATCTGCAAGATCTTGTCATGAACACACACGCCATCCCGTGCGAGGGCGCAAGCCGGGAGGAGATCCTGGTGCGGCTGAAAGAACGCGTGGAGGGCACACACCCCGGCGAGTGGATCCTGGGGCATGGCTGGAACCAGAATGACTGGGGAGGTGAATGGCCCACGGTTGCAGAGCTGGATGCCGTGGCACCGGTAAACCCGGTCTACCTGACCGCGAAATCCCTGCATGCCGCCTGGGTGAATAGCTCCGCGCTGCGCCGCGCCAAGATCAAGCGCCGGACGCGCAATCCCAAGGACGGGGTGATCCTGCGTGACAAGAGCGGACATGCCAGCGGCATCCTCCTGGAAAAAGCCATGAAAATGGTCGAGAACGTCATCCCCAAACCGCACCCGGAAGACCTGGCGGATCTCTTCCGGCAAGCCATGCCGACGCTGTGGCGCATGGGATTGACCGGCATCCACAATTTTGACCGCGAGACAGCCTTCCGTGCCTTCCAAATCCTGAACGCGCGCCATGAGTTGAAACTGCGCGTGCTCCAGTCCATCCCGCGCGAAGATATGAAGATCATGGCGCGTTTTCACCTGCGCACTGGCATGGGTGACGACATGCTCCGCTATGGATCCGTTAAACTGTTCTCGGATGGCGCCCTGGGACCCCACACCGCTGCCATGCTCGAACCCTATGTTGACGAGCCGGAAAATTGTGGTATTCTGTTATTGGATGCCGATGAGTTATACGCATTCGGTTGTGAATCGGTCAGCGCGGGGCTCAGCCTGGCGGTGCATGCCATTGGCGATCGGGCGAACCGCGTGGTGCTGGATGCCTTCGCCCGCCTGCGCGAGTACGAAAAGAGCCACGGGCTGCCCCCGTTGCGGCACCGCATCGAGCACGTCCAGGTACTGCACCCGCAGGATGCCGGCAGTCTGGCGGAACTGGGTATCATCGCATCCATGCAGCCCGTCCATGCGCTCTCGGACATGGACATGGCAGACCGCTTGTGGGGAGCGCGCAGTGTGCTGGCGTACGCCTGGCGCACCCAGCAGCGGAACAGGGCAGTCCTGGCGTTCGGATCGGATGCGCCGGTGGATAGCCCCAATCCCTTCTGGGGACTGCATGCCGCCATCACCCGGCGGCGCGCCGATGGCACCCCCGGACCGGAAGGCTGGCATCCGCAGGAGCGCCTGACCCTGCAGGAGGCGCTGGAAGCCTATACCCACGCGCCTGCCTACGCCGCCGGCATGGAAGACCGCCTGGGGAGGCTGGCACCGAATTATTACGCCGACCTGATCGTGATGGAGATGGATCCTTTTACCTGTGAACCTGCCGTACTCCGGGACACCCAACCCTGCGCCACCATGGTCGCGGGAGAATTCGTCTGGGAGGCTTGAGGCACGTCATGACCACACCCCTGACCCCTGAAGTGCTGGTGCCCCGCTTGGGTGAATACCTGGTGCAGAAAGGGATGATCGGCGAGGCTGACCTTAAGAAAGCCCTGGCATACCAGAACGATATGCAGGCTGGCGGCAAACGCTGCCTGCTGGGTCAGGCATTGCTGGACCTGAATATGCTGGAACGCGTCCAACTCGATCATGCCGTCACGGAGCAGATCATCCAACTCCGCAACGCCCTGGAAGATGCCAACCTGTTCCTCGAACGCAGGGTGAATGAACGGACCGCAGAACT
>JBFYSG010000305.1:0-4928 GCA_041301835.1 Chloroflexota bacterium
ACGACCGTCATCTCATCCACCGCCTCGATCGTATCGACCGGCGCCCAAATGAAGGAAGCCACCGCGCCGGCTCTGGCAGCCTCGATCGATTGCACCACGGCAGCAGCGTTCATCGGCTCCCCGTCATGGAACTTGACGTTCTCCCGCAGGTGGAAGGTCCACGTGAGACCGTCTTCGCTGACCTCCCAACTGGTGGCCAGGAGCGGGGTGAATTTTTCAGCCGAGCCAGGCGGGTTGATGCGGAGCAGTTGCTCGTACATGTTGCCCATGTACGCCGCCTCGGTTGAGAACGATGCGATCGGGCTCCAGGTGGTGAAGGTGGCTGTGTTGGCAACCTTCAACACCAGCGGTCCTGCTGGCGGTTCCGTCGCTTCCGGTTCCGTCGCTTCCGGTTCCGTGGCGGGCGGTTGTGTTGGTTCAACACCGCCACAGGCACTGAGCAACAGCGCCACCATCAACAGCAGGGTTGTTAAAATGGATTTCTTGTTCATGACTTGCTCCTCCGTTTCTTGTGAATGGAAAAGGACCGACAAACATTATCATACACTGCTGGTTTTGCAAATTGTTTGCATAATCCTGTCGCCAAGGGGCTATAATTTATCTCCATGAAGCCTTCCTCACTGCTGCGCACCAAGTTCCTCGTTCCTCAACCTGCCTCCGACCGCATCCCGCGGCCGCACCTCGTTGAGTGGCTGGGCGATCAGTTGGATAAACGTCTCATCCTGCTCTCTGCCCCGCCCGGCTATGGCAAGACCACCCTGCTGGTCGACTTCCTCGCCGCATCTTCCTTGCCCCTGGCCTGGTTGCAGCTTGATGAAGCCGATAACGACCCGGGCATCTTCCTGGCTTGTCTCATCGAGACATTATCCCGCCTGCCGGTTGGGCAGCAGACCGGCGCCTGGCCCGCTGCCAAGGCATCGCTGGAAAGTGCCAATGCCGGCACATCCCCCCAGCAGATCCTGACCGTTTTGCTGAATGAACTGGCCGACGCGCCATTCGATCAATGGCTGCTGGTTCTGGAAGATTATCACCTCATTGCCAGCCCGGTTGTCCACCATTTGTTGGACCTGCTGCTCGATAACTGCCCGGCTTCCCTGCACGTCATCCTTTCCACCCGCGCCGATCCTCCCATCGCCCTGGCACGCCTGCGGGCACGCGGCATGCTTTCCGAGTTGCGTGCCCCCAGCCTGCGTTTTTCAGGTGACGAAATTACCAGTTTTGTCAACCTTACCCTCCCCAGTCTCTCCGAACACAGCCTCAGCGTTTTGATCGAAAAAACGGAAGGCTGGGCCGCTGCCCTCCAGATGGTCCGCTCCTCACTGGTCGGCCAGGATGCCCAGCATGCAGACCGTCTGATTGGTGGTCTCAGCGGTTCCCACCGCTACATCTTCGAATACCTGCTCGGTGAGGTGTTTCAGCGCCAGGGGAGGAAGCGCCAGGTCTTTCTCCTTCATACGTCCATCCTCTCCCAGTTGGATGCCGTTTCCTGCAACGCCCTGCCGGGGATCACCAATGCCCGCCTCATGCTCGACCACCTTGAGCAGGAGAATTTATTCCTCACCAGCCTGGATGCTGACCGCCACTGGTATCGTTACCATAACCTCTTTCGTGAATTCCTCTTCAGCAAGCTCCAACGCGAACAGCCCGGGATGATCGGCCAGCTTCATGTTGCCGCCGCCAGGCATTTCGAGTCTCTTGGTGAATTGGAGGCAGCCTTTGGCCATTATCAGCAAGCCAGGGAATGGGATGCAGCCGCCAGCATCCTGCAAGCTTTTGCCCCTGCCTACATCGAACGCGGTCAGGTCGAATTGTTGCGCCGTTACCTCACCGACCTGCCCGAGCCAACTGTCCATGCGCACCCCGGGCTCCTCATCCAGCGCGGCAATGTCTACCAGCGTCTTGGTGAGGCAGGTCTGGCGGTCAATGATTACGAGGATGCTCGCACGGCCTTCCTGGCAGTGTCAGAGCCGGGCGGTGTCAGCCGGGCACTGACCCGCCTGGCCGAGATGAACCGCGCCCAGGGCAATTACCGCCAGGCGGAAGTGGTCGCCACCCAGGCTCTATCCTCCGCTCCCGTGGAAGACCACGCCGCCCGCGCCGATGCGCTCATGGCCCTGGCGAAAAGCAGCGGCTTTTTGGCCGGCATGGACCTGGGTCATTCTCTTGCTGAACAGGCTGTAAATGAAGCACGCCTGGCAGAAGACCGGATATCGATCATCGCGCGCGCCAACTTCCTGCAATCCCTCGGCCAGATCTGCTGGTGGCACGGCGACCCTCAGGCGACCATTAATTACTGCATGCAGGCTTTGCAGTTGATCCCCGGCGACCTCTCTCCCATCGCCGCGCAGGCCTGCATTTCGCTGGTGAGTCCCCACCTCTACTGGCGCGATCTGGATGCCGCCCTTCACTACGCCGAGCGCGGCTTGGAGATCGCCCAAACCCTTCACCTGCGCGAACTCCTTCCCAGCGCCTATTCCGCCCTGGGCAATGTCCTCACCCGCTGCGGCGAGACCTCCCGCGCCGAAAACTGCCTGCGCCAGGCAATGCAACTGGCACAGGCGTTGGGGTTTTCCTCTTATGAACGACTCATGACCGCCGGCTACCTGGCCTTGAACCTCTATCAACAGGGCCGCATCGACGAAGCTCGCCAGGTCGCGGAGAGTGCCCTGTGGGTCTATACCGGCAACCCCGATACGTACGAGGCCTACGTTTGCTCCAGTGTCCTCGCAGATATCTTCCTCGAACAGGGCCATCTGGCGCGTGCCGAGGACCGCTACGCCAGCTTGGTGGCGGTTGGTGAGCGGCGCCAGTTCCGCATCCCGCTGGCAATGGTCTACTTCGGACTGGCATACATCCACCTGGTCACCCACCGCCGCGAGAGCGGCCTCGATTATGCCCGCAAGACCCTGGGGGTGATCGAACCGACACAGGCTGTCCAGTTGTTCCTCGACCAAGGTGAACGCAGCCGCCTGGTATGCAATGCCCTGCAACAGGCCGGCGAAGAAAGCCAGTTCCTGCAGCGCGTGCTGGCAAGCCTGCCCACCGCTGCTGCTCCATACCCCCTCGTGGAAGTGAACCAAGCCGTCGTGGTTGCCAAGTCGTTGGGACCCTTCCGGGTGTGTCTCGGCGGGGAGGAGATCTCGCAGGAGCGCTGGGTTTCCGCCAAGGCGCGCGACTTGCTTGCCTACTTCATCACTTTCCGCGGCGAGCATATCCCCGGGGAGCGCATCTTCGACGCGATCTGGGCGGATAAACCCAGCAGGGGTATGACCGCCTTCCATACCGCTCTTTCCCGCTTGCGCCATGCGCTGCGCAAGGGCGATTTCGCCCCGCGATTCATCCTCGTCGAAACCGGCGAGTACTGGCTCGATATGGCAGCCATCAGCCTGGATGTGAATGAGTTCGATACCGCCCTCACCAAGGCACGCGCCGCAGCCAGCCAGGAACAGGCAGCCCACTGGTACGAACAGGCCCTCTCGCTCTATCATGGCGAGTACCTGGACAACCTGTATTACGAATGGATCATCCCCGAGCGCCAGCGCCTCGCCCAGGCTTATATATCCACTTTGCGTGCCTTGGCCAATTTTCAATTCGGCGGGGAGCGTTATACCAATGCCTTGGAACTTCTTCAGCGCGCCCTGCGCCTCGACAACCTGGACGAGGACTTGCACTGCCAGGCAATGCGCACCTATGCCGCCCTCGGTGACCAGGCCGGTTTGGTTCACCAATACCAAGACCTGGAAAAACTGCTCTCCGAAGAACTGGGGATGCAGCCCCTGCTCTCAACCCGGAAACTCTATCAAAGGCTTGTCGGGGATATGAGCAGGTGAACCCGGGCATCCGCCAGGGTCATTCCTCGTACCGGTTCCGGTGGTATTCCCCTCGTGTTTTGGGCTCTTGGCAAGAGATACCATTTCCCTGGTAAAGCCCAAACCAGTCGTCCTCCCCCCGGACGCGCGCCAGAATCGTCTTTGCCTGGATCTCCTTGATCATTTTTTCACCACCCAGATCGGGGCTATGGCAGCGCCTCCAGCAGGTATTCCTCCGGGTTCGCCTCCGCCATCCACCCGGACCTCACCAAGCCTATGCCTTCTCCCACTTCGTAGACCTCCACTGCCCAGAAGGTGTGCTCATCTGCACAGACCGGTCCACTTTCTATATAGATCACACTGGGCGCGTGCCTGGCAAACAACTGGCTCTGCGTCTCCTCGGCCCGCCGCGGCTCGCTGCGCAGCCAGACCGCGTCCGCACGCACGAAAGCCCTGTCACCCGCCTGCAGGCGGGGCGGCAGGGAATTGCACTGGTATCCCATCGGGGTCGGCGGCGGCAGGGCGGTCACCAGGCTCACCGGGGGCCTGTCGCCGTGGTACACGGCGGCCTCCATCATATCGGTCAGCACAACATCCAGGGCAGCCTGGCAGGCGGGGTCATCGATTCCGAATAATTCCAGGAATTGCTGGTCCTCGGCCACCAGGCTGGTGGTGCCATACAAGGCCGCAATGCTGTATTCATAGACGGTGAAGGCATGGTTCCCAAGGATGCGCGCGTAGAAGTGATCCGGGGCGGGGATCCCGCCGATGACGGGCGCCCGCAATTCGCAGGTCTCCATGGTCGTGTTGCGCAGGAAGAACAATTGCTGCATCGATCCAGGCTCGGAGATCGGCCGCAGTTCCCATTGGGCCGGGTCCACCAGGAACACGAAATAGTAGATGAGGGGATGTTCCACCGCCACCAGTCCGGGCGCAGAGGCCAGGGTGGGAAGGTCGCTCAACCCCGGCGTGGGTGTGATCGAAGGGGTATGCGTGGGCGCCAGGGTTTCCGTTTGGGTGGAGGTCGCTGCCGGCCGCGGCGAAGAGGTCCCGGTCGCGGCTGGCTCCGGGGCGGCGGAGGGCTGCGCTGGCGTGCAGGCCGCCAGCCAGAGGATTGCT
>JBFYSG010000307.1:0-3137 GCA_041301835.1 Chloroflexota bacterium
AATTTCTGCCAGGTACACGAATGCTACGCCCAGGGATCCTGCCAGGGCGGCAGTCAGCGCGCCGGATCTCCCTTGCATTAAACCAGCCAGGATGATGATCATGGGGAAACCGAACAGGGCGATATCGTGAATGCCCTGCCCGAAATACGCGACGCAGGTGATGACGGCGAACAATGAGATCGGGACGAAGAGGCTGGCTAAGAAATACCCACCCCGGTATGCCAGGAATATCGCTACGAGCAGAACAAGCACCTCGATGGTCAACCCCACAACTGTGGTGATGGATTGGAGGAAGAACGCCGAGAATGCCAGGATGATCGCAGTACCGGCAAGGATAATGACAAGATAGGTGATCGTTGCTTCGCGACGCTTCCTCGCATCGTTCGCGAAGATGGGTGGTGAGGTTATCTGGCGTACGCGGGAGAGGATGCGGGAGGACTTCATCGGATCCTTGCTTGGTCGATAGAACTTTCAGGGCAGGTGCCGGGTATTGCCGATGAAGAAATGAAGAATTCGTGACAAGAGAAGCATATATAAATATAATCGATTAAGGGATCAGAATCAACTGGTTTCCTTCCCTATCTTATTCATGGAAAGCGGAAAATTTTAAGATGAATGATCCCTGCCACCCTCTTGTTTGCCTTTGTCAAGTATGTTAGAATCATGCATGGTATCCCCATATTTAGTGCTTGGTTCGAGATGACCGCCATATCTGGCGGCTACATTTGTTCTACCCGGAGAATTCCCTGATGCTCTGTCCGTACTGCCAGCACGATGATTCCAAGGTGATCGATACGACCCACGACAGTCATGGCGGCATCCGCCGCCGCAGGGAATGTTTGAAATGTAAACAGCGCTTCAGCAGCTATGAACGTCCCATCCTGGCAACACCGCTCATCATCAAGCAGGACGGCACGCGTGAGGAGTTCGACCGTCAAAAACTGGAGCGCGGCATCCGCATCTCCTGCGCCAAGCGCCCGGTGTCTGCGGAGGATATCGAGCGGCTGATCGGGCAGGTGGAAGCAGATCTTCAGAAACAAGGCAAGGCGGAGGTATCCTCGCGCATCGTTGGCGACCTTGTCATCAAGGGTCTGAAAGGGCTGGACCAGATCGCATACATCCGCTACGCCATCGTTTATCTGCGCCTGTCAGACCTGCGCGCCCTGCGCAGTGAAATCGACCGCCTTTTATTGGAAAAGTAAATCCCTGTGCTGCACCGAGCCGCTGCCCTCAAGGGGCAGATTGCCGGTGCAGTCTTTGTTTCCCTGATCGGTATTTCTGGATCTATTGAGGAGTGTGCGAATGACCGCAACCATCACAAGCAGGCACAATAAGGATGTTCTCCCCACACCACCCATGCCGGCAGACCTGCCGGTCGTGGACCTGACCGATAATGCCCGCCAGGTGCTGGTGCGTCGCTATGTCCGCCACGGGGACGATGGTCAACCGGTCGAGACACCCGAGGAAATGTTCTGGCGCGTTGCCTACCATATTGCCAGGGCAGAGGAGCCCTGGGGAGGTGATGTGCTTGTGCTGGCGCGCAAGTTCTACAGCCTGCTTACCTCGCGAAAATTCTTCCCCAACTCCCCCACATTCACAGGTGCCGGCACGCCCCTTGGTCAGTTGGCAGCTTGCTTTGTCCTGCCCATCAATGATGATATGGGACGCGATCCGGCGGGTATTTTCCAATCCCTGCGCGATGCCGCCCTCATCCAGCAGACCGGGGGCGGGAACGGTTTTTCGTTCTCGCGCCTGCGCCCGCAGGGAGCGCTGGTCAAATCCTCCGCCGGGCAGGCGACCGGTCCGGTCGGGTTCCTGCGGGTGTATGACCATGCTTTCGGGGAGATCGCCCAGGGAGGGACGCGCCGCGGCGCCAATATGGCGGTCCTGCGCGTGGATCATCCCGATATCGAGGAGTTCATCACCTGCAAGGACCAGGAAGGCAATGTCAGTAATTTCAATATCTCCGTCGGCATCACCGACGCCTTTATGCGCGCCGTCACCGAGGATGCCGAGTGGGCGTTGCGCTTCCCGGATGTGACCTCGCCGCTGTATCGCGGCTTCCGAGGAACCCTGGAGCAGGCGGAAGCAGCCGGCGTGCCCATCCGGGTCTATCGCACCCTGCGCGCCCGCGACCTGTTCGACAAGATCGTCCGCCAGGCGCACCACAACGGGGAGCCGGGTGTGCTGTTCCTGGATGCCGCCAACCGCAGCAATCCCGTTCCGCACCTGTATCAATTGGAAGCGACCAACCCCTGCGGGGAGCAGTGGCTGGGTCCGCACGAGAACTGCTGCCTGGGCTCGGTCAACCTGGGGGAACACTGTGCGCCGCAGGGCATGGTCGATTGGGAGGAATTGCGCGCCAGCGTGGAACTGTCGGTGCATTTCCTGGATAACGTGGTGGACATGAACGCCTATGTCCCCGCAGTGCCGCAGTTGAAGGATGCCGCGCACAATGCCCGCCGCATCGGGCTGGGGCTCATGGGCTTGGCGGACCTGATGTACCATGCCGGTGTCCGTTACGGGTCAACGGAAGGGCAGGAGTTCAGCGCCCAGGTAATGGAGTTCATCCGCTACCATGCCATGCGCACCAGCATCCAGCTCGCGCGCCAGCGGGGAGCTTTCCCGGCGATCAAGGGCAGCATCTACGACTTTGAGAACATGCAATGGGAGGCACCGGTTTCGATCGTTCCCTATACCCACAACTGGGCGCGCCCGGCGATCGATTGGCAGGAACTGCGCACGGAATTGCAGAAATTCGGCATCCGTAATGCCGCCCAGACGACCGTGGCACCTACAGGGACGATCGCCACCGTGGCGGGCTGTGAGGGCTATGGCTGCGAGCCGGTCTTCGCCCTGGCGTACATCCGGCATGTCAACGACAAGGGCAGGGACCTGCAGTTGACCTATGCCAGCCCGCGCTTTCATGCCGCCCTGGAAAATGCCGGCATCGTTGGGGAGGCGCAGCAGGAGATCGTTGAGACCATGATGAAACATGGCACCTGCCAGGATATCCCCGAGGTGCCAGAAAACCTGCGCAAGGTCTTTGT
This sequence comes from Chloroflexota bacterium, assembly GCA_041301835.1. Lineage (GTDB taxonomy): Bacteria > Chloroflexota > Anaerolineae > Anaerolineales > Villigracilaceae > UBA877. Next base: position 3,051 of record JBFYSG010000307.1, read on the forward strand.
GGTTGCCGGCGATATCTCCGCTGAGGAACATGTGCGCATGCAAGCGCGGGCTGGCATAGGTCAACTGCAGGTCCCTGCCCTTGTCGT
>JBFYSG010000308.1:0-3690 GCA_041301835.1 Chloroflexota bacterium
TGGTGGCAGGTTTCATGGTCGGTTACCTGGTCTATGACCTGACCCATTACGCCACCCATCACTTTGCCATGCGCACGGGATATGCCAAATTCCTGAAGCGCTACCACATGGCGCATCATTATAAAGACCCGCAGACCAGGTATGGGGTCTGTTCGCCCGTCTGGGATTGGGTCTTCGGCACCCGGGGTGAATGATCGCTTTCCTCCTGCTGACAAAAGAAGCCGCCTCCATGTGAGGCGGCTTTTGTTAATAATCCATCCATTGACCGGGCAAGGACCTAGACCAGGATCAATTCCTTTTGAACCTGGCTGAGCGCGACGGCGCCGGTGGCGGTGACCAGCACATCCTCCTCCAGCCCGATGTACCCGAATCCAGGGACTGCCAGACCGGGTTCCAGGGTGTAGATCTGCCCTGCCTCGACCAGCATGTCGGGTGCGTTCCCGTAGCGTTCCCAGCGCGGACCCAGCAGGGCGCCACCATCGTGGGCATTGCGTCCGAGTTGGTGACCGGTGGCATACTGGTATTCCGGGTAGCCTGCCTGCAGGACGATGCCGCGCGCCACAGCGTCCACCTCAACGCCTTTTAACCCGGGACGCAGGAAGGCAAGCGTCTCCTGGATGGCGCGCGTGACGGTCTCAAAGCCTTTGCTGACCTCGGGAGGCGCAGCCTTCTCGCCCGGACGCAGCAGATAAACCATGCGCTGGATATCGGAGCAATAGTCATCCTGGCGAACACCGAAATCGAAGTGCAGCAGGTGCCCGCGCTGGACCAGCAGATCGGTGGGGGCGCCATGCCCGACCGGGGATTCGGGTCCGGTATTGACTGCCGGGCAGCCGTCATAATCCCAGGCGGCGGTGACGCCGCACTCGACCATCTGGCGGTGCATGAAATCGGACAGGTCTTTCTCGGACTGACCCGGGCGTATCGCCTGGAAGGCGCGCCGGTAGATCTCCTCGCTGGTTTCCACAGCCTTGCGAACGCGCTCCACCTCAGCGGGGGTCTTGCGCCCGCGCAGGGCGGCGATCACCCCTTCGGCGGATATGATCCGGTCGGCGTGGCTGGAGCCTTGCAGGTATTCGCACAGCAGCTGGTGCATGCCGTGGGTCAGCCCGTCTGCAGACGGGTCGCTGGCGGAGGTGTTGACCGCGATCTGCTGCGGTGCCAGCGAATCAAGCACCTGCAGTAATTCCGGGCGAATGGACTGGTCATAGGAGATGACCTCGTCGTACGCGCCGGTGCGCCGGGCGGTCTCCGCCTCGTAGCGCCCCACGATGGCGACCCGCCTGCCGCTGCGGGTGAGAATCAATGCCGAGGTCCAGGTGAGCGTAGCACCGTAGATGTAGGGCAGCACCGGGTCGGGTACCGCGCTGGTCTCGCGCACGAAGGTCAGCCAGACATCGATCTGTTTCTCCTGCAGGATGCCGACTGCCTGCTGGACTTTTTCCTGGATGAGGCTCATGCGCGCTCCTAGGGCTTGTCTCCCTGACCCGCCGGGGGCCAGGGGATCTGGACAGGGTCCGGGTAGCCGTGTTTTTCCACGGTGTAGAGCAATCCGCCGGACACGATGGAACAACCGGGCTCATCGATGAAGGTATATTCGGTCTGGTATTGGTCTGGGAGTGAGACAGGGAACCAGACCGGGTAGCCTCCCTGGCAGACCATGACATCCAGGAAATAGCCGCGATCGTCGTCGAGGGTCATCCAGACCTCATCCCAGGATACGGTCACCTCGTTGCCATCGCGCACGGCGCGCACGTTGGTGGGGGCGGCATAAAGCTCATTGGTCATGGGCAGGCGAATCTGCTCGTAGATCATCCGGGTGATGTCCCCTTCGATATCCACATAACTGGGATGGATCCAGCAGGGGATGGGGGCATTGTCCATGCGCACATAGAGCCACGGGCTGTATATGAAGCGACCCCAGACGACGCCGGTATCACCCTCGTGCAGATCAACGGCATGCAGGTGCGCCTTGGAAGGACCGTAGCGGCAGCTCAGGTTGGGGACATTCACCCTCACCTTGGGATAATCGAAGGTGGGCGTGAAGGTGATGGTCGGGGTCTCGGTCAGGGTGGGCGTGAAGGTTTCGGTCGGCGTGGATGTGTCGGTGGGCGTGTCGGTGATCGATGGGGTAAAGGTGCTCGTCCAGGCGAAAGCGGTGGCAGTCTGGGCGGTGGCGGTTTGGGTGGCTTGTTCCTCCGCCGAGGGGGCGCAGGACGAAAGAAGGAACAGGGCGAGAACCATTAAATGAAGGAGCAGTAATAAAGGTCGTTTCATACGCGGGTTTCCCTTGTAGCGGTAATTTTGCTCAACTATACAGTATTTTCACCGGGCTGCTGATTACAGTTCTGTCAAGCCCGGCATGCAAAAAGGCAGGTCAGGGGCTTTCCCTGACCTGCCAGGAAGCACCGTTTACAGGACGGCGTTCTTGATGAACTGTGCCAGTTCTGCTTTCAAGCGTTCCAGCGAAGGCATGTGGACATACATCATGTGACCTGCTTCGTAATAACTCATGCTGATGTTGCCCTGCAGTTCGGGCTCCAACCCAAGGCGGTTGAAGGTGTAACGGGTGGCAAAATAGGGTGTGGCGAGATCATAATAGCCGTTTGCCACGTGGACTTTCAGGTTCTGGTTGACACACATGGCGTGCCGCAGGGTCTCTGCCACGTTGAGGAAGCGGTTCTCATGATCGGCATACGACCAGGGCCAGACCTTGCCATTGAGGATCTCGTAGGGCAGGTCGGATTCGAATTTCAAGTCGGTGCGCACATAGTCGTACAGGGCGGCGGTGTAGGGACCCAGGATGGCATCCATGCTGGGATCGGATTCCCAGACCTCTCCGGCGGCATCCCGGTCCATGCCCAGGAAACGGGTGTCCAGGCGACCCACGGTGCGGCGCTTGTCCCGCAGGAGTTCCTTGCAGAATCGGAAGATGATCGGGCGCAGGTTGGACTGGAGCACATACTTCACGCTTAAACCGGTGTAGCGGGCGAGCTTTTCAGCCAGCAGCACCTGCTGACGCCGCCCGAGCGCGGCGCCTTTGGCAAGGGCTTGGGCATACTCGCCGCTGGCAAATGCTTCCACCTCTGCCAGGAACGCCTTGAGTGGCTTGCGTGAGCGCACCTTGCCATGGTAATGGGCGGTGGCGGCATAGGTCGGGAGGAAGAGCACATAGGGCAGGTCGTTGCCGTATTCAAATTCCAGCGTGCTGAAATCCAGCACGGCGGAGATGAGCATGATGCCGTTGAGATACATGCCGTGGCGTTCCTGCAGGTATCCTGAAAGACCCGCCGACCGGGTGGTGCCGTAGCTTTCCCCGGCAAGGAATTTCGGCGAGAGCCAGCGCCCAAAGCGCGTGGTGTAGAGGCGGATGAAATCCCCGACGGTTTCGATATCCTTCTTGAACCCGTGGAATTCCTTTGCCTTCTGCCCTTCGACCGGGCGGGAATACCCGGTGCTGACCGGATCAATGAAGACCAGGTCGGTCTCGTCGAGGATGGAGAACTCGTTGTTGGTCAGGGTGTACGGCGGGGGGAGCAGTTGCCCGGCATCGCCCATGACCACGCGGCGCGGTCCGAGCAAGCCGAGATGGAGCCAGACAGAGGAGGAGCCGGGTCCGCCGTTGAAGGAGAAGGTCAGCGGGCGCTTGGCTTTCTTCTCCACACCATCCTTGGTGTAGGCGATGAAGAA
>JBFYSG010000310.1:0-2733 GCA_041301835.1 Chloroflexota bacterium
CGGCGTGTACCAGATCGTCGAGGCGGTCCAGCAGCTGCGGGGCGAATGCGGGCAGACCCAGATCCCGGACGCAGGCATCGCCATGACGCAGAACATCGGCGGCTCCGGCGCCAGCATCATCACCCATATCCTCAAACGGGGGTGATGCCGGGCGGCAGGGGAATGGTTAAAGAGAGATCAGCGCCCTCGCGGTGAGGGCGCATTTTCATTGTACAATAGCGATATGGGACTGAACAGCACCCGCCGGCTCATCCGCTTTCTCCTGCGCATCCTGACCCGGGTGGAGGTGCACGGCAAGGAAAACATCCCCACCAGCGGCAACTTCGTCATCGCCGCCAACCACCTCGGGTTGGTGGATGCCTTCCTGCCCTTTTATATCGTGGATAACAACAACCTGGTGGTGCTGGTCGGTGAAAAATGGGGCAAGATGGGGATCATGCGCTGGCTGGGCAGGCAGTTGAACTTCATCTTCGTGGACCGCTTCAACCCGGACGTGAAAGCCATCCGCGAGGTCATCAGCCGGATGAAAGGCGGCGAGGTGCTGGTCATCACCCCGGAGGGGACGCGCTCCAAGGTGGGTCACCTGATCGAGGGTAAAGCCGGGGTCAGTTACCTGGCGGCGAAGATGGGTTTCCCGATCGTGCCCGTCGCCATCAGCGGATCCTTCGATCCGCTGTTCTTCGGTCAACTGAAAAGGTTGAAGCGACCCAGGCTGACCGTCCGCATCGGACCGCAGTTCAGCCTGGCGCCCATCCCTGCCGGGGATCGCGACGATGCCCTGCGGCGCCACACCGAGGAGATCATGTGCCGCATCGCCAGCATGCTGCCGCCGGAACAGCGCGGTTTCTATGCCGACCATCCCCGCTTGAAGGAACTGCTGCAAGCATGACAACAAACCGCCGGGTGACTTCTCCCCGGCGGTTCATCTTGTTACGGGTGCGTTCAGCGCGGGTCCAGCACCTGCCCCATGAACAGGATCGATCCGGTGGGCACATCGCGGATGACGAAGAAGAAGGGCTGGTCGATGGTCAGGATGAGCCCTTCCATCGGCATGGCAGTCAGCCCCATGAGGACCACCGTTGCGGCGGCAGCCTCGGTGCCCTTTTCGTCCACGGCAATGAAGGCTTGATGCAGCGCCTGGCTGATGTAGAGGTCGGGCAGACCGTCGATGCCCGAGAAATCGGCGCTGCCCGGGTCGAAGGCATCCAGCATGCCCAGCCCGACCAGGGTCCCGCCCAGGTCGTAGCGGGTCTCGAAGGTGAATTTCGGCATGGACAGCAGCACGCGCTGGGTCTCCAGCGATGCCAGGATGGCGGCATACGCCTCCTGATCCAAGACCGCCATGAAAGGCTCGAAATCCCCCTCATCCGGCATGATCACGACCATCTCGGTCAGACCACCCTTGTACGGTAGGGCGATCGCCTGCCAGCCCTCGCCATCGGCATAGGCGAAGTCCTCGCCCTGCTCCAGCGACATCATATCCACCGTCGCCTGGCTGCCATCCAGCAGGTTGAAGGGGGCGTCGCTGGTCTCGTCCGGGTCGAATTCATGTTCCCAGACCGCCTTGAAGTAGATGGCGTTGACCAGTGCCAGGCGCGTGGCGGGGTCCGGCAGACCGGCAGGGATGATATCCCGGATGCGTTTGTGGGTCTGGTCGGAGACCCAGTCATTGATCAGGCGCCGGGCTTGTTCGGAATGTTCCTGGAAATCGACCAGCCGCATACCCGCCCCATAGTTCTGCGCCAGCAGGTCCAGGTATTCGGGCAGGAAATTCCAGCCTTCCTGACCCCAGATGGCATTGGCAATGTTCAGTTCGAAACGGTCGTCCTCGTCCACCGCCAGCGCCTGGTCGGGGCGGCGCGCCAGGTCCAGGTCGAGGGCGTTGAAGGCGGCGTGGAGGCGTTCGGGGGGCAGGGCGTAGTGCATCACCTGCGCCATCTGGCTGGCAGTCTCAGCGCGTGCCCCGGCGTATGCCATGGCAAACGCCAGCGACAGGCTGTAGGGGGAATAGACCTCGTTCTGCGGCGGATCGGCGCCGGCGCGCAGGAAATCGAAGGCAAAGGCGGCGTTGTCGGCGACCAGTTGGTCCAGGTCAGCAGAGGGCACCTGCGGATCGGCGATGCGCTCAAGCTGCGAAACTGCCAGGCTCACCCCCCCGCAGGCAGACAGGGCAAGCATCAGCGCCATGAGCAGCCCAAAGAGAGCAAACAGTCGGCGTTTCATCTTATCTCCTCTCAGGAAAGGCGGATCGTCTCTTAAAGATGATCAAGTGCCCGGTTTTGTTCCCTTACAGCAGCGGAGCACCGGGTTGGCGGGGCAGGAATTCACCCATCCCGCTCCTGCCCAGCCAGCGCTCGTGATCCACGATCAGTTGACCGCGCAGGAAGACCATCGCGGGCATGCCGGTCAATTCCCAGCCTTCATACAGGTTGTAATCCGTACGCTGCTGGCTGTAACGCAGCCCGTAACGGACCTTCACCTGCGGGTCCCAGATGACCAGGTCGGCGTCCGAACCCGGCAGGAGCGCGCCCTTGCGCGGGTACAGACCGAAGATCCTGGCAGGGTTGGCGGCGGTCAGGGCAACGAATTGCTGGCGGGTGAGCCTGCCGGAAACCACCCCGCTGGTCCACAAGACCGGCAGACGGTCGCCCACCCCGGGCAGACCGTTGGGAATGCGGGTGAAATCGCCGCGCCCGAGTTCCTTGCCCGGGATGGCGATCGATTTGCCTTCGT
>JBFYSG010000312.1:0-4667 GCA_041301835.1 Chloroflexota bacterium
CTCTGGTTGACGACCGTCAGGGCAGCCGGACAGGCTGTGCCGGGCACAGCCTCCTCCAGCCCGAAGGTCCAGGTGCCGTCCTCGCTCAGGTCGAGATCGGTCATCTGGTAGGTCTCCTCGGAACATTCCACGATCAGCAGGTCGTAGGTGCCGGGCGGGATCTGGAAATCGATGAACGAGCCGTGCGGCAGGGTATCCTCCCCCAGCAGGGTGATGCCCCAGTCATCGCAGGACGGCGAGCCGAGGAAGACCTGGCAGACCGTGGTGCACGCCTGGTTCTCAAAGCGGAAGGTGACCGCGGCAGGCGAGGCGCGCAGGTCATCCGGTCCGAACGGGCAGGGGATGCCGTCATCCGGGCGGCAGGCGGACAGGGCGGCGCAGCAGAGCAGCAGGGTCGGGAGCAGGAGATTGCGCATGACAGCACCTCCGGGTCACGGCAGGAACAGGGCTGGGCGGATCAATCGTCGGCGGGCGGGGCGGCTGGACCGTAATCCAGCACCTCGCGCACCCCGGTGCCCGTCTCGGGCGGACCCAGGATGCCCTTCTCCTCGAGCGAATCCACCAGGCGCGCCGCCCGCGTGTAGCCGATGCGCAGTTTGCGCTGCAGCATGGAGACGGAACCGCGCCCCTCGCGGCGGCAGGTGTCGATGGCGTCGGACAGCAGGGGGTCGCCCTGCGGGGCGGTGATGTCCTCGAACATGGGCACCTGCTTGCCCTGGTATTCCGGCGGTTTGAGCGGCACGCCCGCGCCGGGGATGCCGGGCATCCCGGCGGCGGCGTAGGGGCTGGCGGCGCCCGCCTGCGTGCGCCAGAAATCCACCAGGCGGGTGATCTCGACGTCCGAGACGAAGACGCCCTGGTAACGCACCGGGGCGGGGGCATCCGGCGCCTGGAAGAGCATGTCACCGCGCCCCAGCAGGCGCTCGGCGCCAGGCTGGTCGAGGATGACCCGGCTGTCGGTGTTGGATGCCACCGCGAAGGCGATGCGGGCGGGGAAGTTCGCCTTGATCAGCCCGGTGACCACGTCCACCGAGGGGCGCTGGGTGGCAAGGATCATGTGGATGCCGGTGGCGCGCGCCAGCTGCGCCAGGCGGGTGATGGTGCGCTCGGTCTCATCCGGGGCGATCATCATCAGGTCTGCCAGTTCGTCGATGACGATCACCAGGTAGGGCAGTTTCTTGCCGCCCTGCGAGGCGAGCCGCCCGTTGTAATCGACGATGTTGCGCGCCCCCATCTCGGCGAACTTGTGATAGCGGTTGTCCATCTCGCGCGTCATCCACTGCAGGGCGCCGATGACGCGTTCGATCTCAACCACCACCGGCGCCAGCAGGTGCGGGACGCCGTTGTAACCGGTCAGTTCCACCCGCTTGGGGTCCACCAGGATGATGCGCAGGTCGTCGGGGGTGTTGTGGAGCAGGAAGCAGGACAGGATGGCATTGACGCAGACCGACTTGCCCGAGCCGGTGGTGCCAGCGATGAGCAAGTGGGGCATGACCTCCAGGTTGGCAGCCTTGGGATGCCCGGCAACATCCTTGCCGAGGGCAAAGCGCAGCGGCATGCGCCCGCGGCTGAAGATCTCGGTCTCGATGACCTCGCGCAGCGCCACCAGCGACATCTCGGTGTTGGGCACCTCGATGCCGACATAGCCGCGCCCGGGCACCGGTGCCTGGATGCGGATGCGCGGGGCGGCAAGCGCCAGCGCCAGGTCGTCGGACAGGGCGGCGATCTTGCCGACGCGCACGCGCATCGGTCCGCCGCGCGATTCTACGAACTGGGGTTCCACGCCGTACATCGTCACGGCGGGACCGCGGCTGATCTCGACCACCTGCCCGGGGGCGCCAAAGGATGCCAGCGTCTCCTCGATCAGGCGGGCGCGCTTTTCGATGAACTCCTCGTTCACCACGGTTGCCTGGGGCTTGTCGAGGATCTCTGCCACGCGCGGCAGGATCCAGGTGACGGCGGGGGCGGCAGGCAGACCGGTGCGCACCGTCACGCCCGCCGGCGCGGCAGGCGGCGCGGCAGGGACCTGCGCCGAGGTCTTCAGCGGGGTGAAGTCCGCCAGCGGATCTTCCGGCGGCGGGGCAGGCACGGCGGTCGGCGGGGACCCGGGCGCGGGTTTGCGCACCCTTTCCACGCCCTTTTTCCACAGCGGTCCGACCCAGCGGAACATCTCTGCCATGGTGATATCCAGGGTCATCGCCATGCCGATGATGATCCAGGCGGTGACGACGATCCCCGCCCCCACCCCGCCCAGCCACCTGACCAGCCACTCCTGGAACAAGCCGCCGACATAGCCGCCGCCGATGCCCAGGGCGGCGCGCTCCAGGGCGTCTTCGGCGGTGCCGGAGAAGCCGTGGAAAGCCGCCAGCAAGCCGGTGAACAACAGCAGGATGCCGATGATGCGTTCCACGGTCAGCGCCGGCAGGCGGTCCACGTTGCGCGCCACCAGCCAGGCGCCCATGACCAACAGCCCGAGCGGCAGGAGATAGACGCCCCAGCCGAAGACCTGCGCCAGCAGGTTGACCCACGAGCCGCTGAAGGCGCTGCGGTTCGCCGAGAACAGGCTGAGCAGGGTCAGCAGACCCACGATCGCCATGACCACGCCGAGGATGTCCATGCGGCGCTCGGGGGAGATATCGCGCATCAGCGAGAAGCGTTCGGGGGAATAGGTCTTGCGGCGGGTGGTCTTGCGACGGGCGGGCTTGCGGTACGACTGCGGTGCCGGCTCGTAGTAGGAGCCGCGCCGGGAACGCGAGGTGCTCTGCCGGCTGCGGCTGGAGCGGGAAGTGCGCCCGGGGGACTTGCCCTCGTACCAGTCCGGCTCGTCCGCTTTACGGGAGGACTTCCTGCGGGATGAGGATTTGGCGCGTGAGATCGGCATGGTGGATTCATTATAGCACAAATGGTCTAGGCGCCATTCCTGCGCGCAGATCCCGCCCGGGGCGCGAACGCCCCGCCCCGCAGGGTATAATTGCGCCGATGTATGAACTGCTCTTTCTCGGCACCTCCGCCTCCGCGCCCTCTGCCCGGCGCGGCTTGCCCGCGCAGATCGTCAAACACGATGAATACCGCTTCCTGGTGGACTGCGGCGAGGGCACCCAGCGCCAGATCCTGCAATCGGGCACGGGTTTCCGCAACCTGCGCCACATCCTCATCACCCACGGACACCTGGACCACATCCTGGGGCTGGCGGGGCTGCTCTCCACCTTCATGCGCTGGGAGACAATCGAGGAACTGAACATCTACAGCGGCAGGTGGGCGCTGGACCGCGTTTCGGACCTGCTGAACGGGGTCGTGCTGCGCGGCAGGGCGGCGCCCATGCCGCTCAACCTGCACGAGATCAAGCCCGGCACGTTCTTCGAGGTGGATGATTTCACCGTCAGCGCGTTCCCCGTCTTTCACCGCGGCTCCGACAGCCTGGGGTTCAAGTTCGAGGAACGCGCCCGCCGTCCCTTCCTGCCCGAGAAAGCGGATGCGCTGGGACTGCCGCAGGGTCCCCAGCGGCGCGACCTGGTGGCAGGCAAGGCAGTGACCCTGCCCGACGGCAGGACGGTGGACCCCGAAGAGGTGCTGGGTCCGCTCCAGCCCGGACTGCGCTACATCCACATCGGGGATGCCGGGCGCACCGAGGACCTGGTCGCGGTCTGCCAGGGGGCAGACGGGCTGGTGATCGAAGCCACCTACCTGGAGGAGGAAGCCGAACTGGCAGACCAGTTCTCGCACCTCACCGCCCGCAAGGCGGCGGAACTTGCCGTCAAGGCGGACGTGAAACAACTCATCCTGACCCACTTCTCGCGCCGCTACCGCGAAAAGGACGTGCTGGCGGAAGCCCAGGCGGTCTTCCCCGCGGTGCACGTGGCGCGCGATTTCGACGTCTTCCAGATCAAGCGAGGCTAGGCATGGACGATAAGACCTTTACCATCGGTTTGATGACCTCCGGCGGCGATTCGCCGGGGATGAACCCCTGCATCCGCGCGGTGGTGCGCTCCGCCGGGGCGCGCAACGCCCAGGTGATCGGCATCGTGGACGGGTACGAGGGCATGATCAACGGCGAGTTCCGCCCGCTCGGCTTGCGCGACGTGGGCGGCATCATGCAGCGCGGCGGCACCATCCTGCAAACGCAGCGCTCGACGCGCTTCATGGACAAGAAATTCCAGCGGGAAGCCATCCGCAACCTCAACCAGGCGGGTATCAACGGGCTGATCGTCATCGGCGGTGAAGGCTCGCTCAAGGGCGCGCATGCCCTGGCGGAACAGGGCGTCCAGGTCGTCGGCGTGCCGGGTTCGATCGACAACGACATCTGGGGCACCGACATGGCGATCGGGGTGGACACCGCCATGAACACGATCATGGACGCGGTGGACAAACTGCGCGACACCGCCACCTCGCACGGGCGCGCCTTCCTGGTGGAGGTGATGGGGCGCGGCTGCGGTTACCTGGCGGTGCTGGCGGGCATCGTCAGCGGCGCCGAGATGGTGCTGACGCCCGAATCGCCCGCCACAGTCGAGGACGTTGCCCTGGCGGTGGAGGATTCCTACCGGCGCGGCAAGCGCCATGCCATCATCATCGTCGCCGAAGGCGCCAACGTGAAGGTCGTGGACCTGGCGAAGAAGATGGAAGAGATGGACGTGGGCTTCGAATCGCGCGTGACCATCCTCGGTCACATC
>JBFYSG010000316.1:0-6372 GCA_041301835.1 Chloroflexota bacterium
GGCACCAGGTACCGGGGGAGGGGTGTGTAGCGATGTTTCAGTCTGCGTCGCGTTTGCCCAACTGCTTGTCGAGCATCAGCACCGCGGTGCCGTGGGCATCGATCATTTCCAGTTGGCTGACGATCTCGGCAGCGTTCTTCTCCTCCTCGACCTGTTCGGAAATGAACCACTGCAGCATCACCTGGGCGGCGTAGTCCTTTTCCTTGAGCGCGACCTCATAGAGTTTGTGGATGGAGGCGGTGATCATCTGCTCGTGCGCCTCCACCTCCTTGAAAGCCTCCAGGTTCGACTTCCATGTACCTGCCGGGGCGTCGATGGCTTTGAGCGCCACCTGACCGCCGCGCTCGAGCACGTGGTCGAAGAACTTCATGGCATGTTCGCGCTCTTCATTTGCCTGCACCCGCAGCCATTTGGCAAATCCACCCAGGTTATGGGCTTCGAAATGCGCCGACATGGACAGGTACAGGTAGGCTGAGAACAATTCCTTGTTGATCTGTTCGTTGATCGCATCCTGCATGCTTTTGGTGATCATTCTATTCCTCCAGTAGTGGATAATTTTTATACATTATACCGGTATAGTGTTAACAAGGTATTAGACCGCCTGCGGCTCACTCGCCGCCCCCGCCTTCATCATCGGCGGCGGCAGGCTGGTCGAGGCGGATGACCTCGCCGTGGACATTGATGACAACCTTGAACCCCGACATGCCCATGTACGCCCGTCCCTCCTCGGGGATGCCGGTATTCAGCAGGGCATCGAACTGCTTGTCGAGGTTCTTCAACTGGTTTTCAAGTATCGCCCGCGAGAAGATGTCCTCGGTGCCGAGCATCTTGGCGGCTTGCTCGGTCAGCAGGTCTTCATTGCCGCTGATCTGGGCGCGCATCAGGTTGAGCACCGCCCGGTCGACCTGCTCGCTGGGGATGTGGCGCTTGAAACCTTCATCATCCACCACGTAGCAGGGTTCATCTCCGATGAAGGCGGTGGTAACGGCGTGGTCGAACTCATCCACGACAAGACCGGCGAAAAGCGGCTGACGGGGCATGGGGATGCTTGTCTCCTCTCGGGGGTCTGCGCTCAGCCTTGCTGTTTGCCCTCGATGATGGCGAGCAGGGTGGCGGCGGCGATGCCCAGGCGGCGATCCAGCCTGCGGGCGGTATCCATGCTGAAATCGAGGTCCATCTGGTAGGAGAACAGGTTGAAACGCTGGCGCAGATCGGCGACGCGCGCCTCGCCCAGGGTCATATCGTAGTTCTGCGGCAGGAGCGAGCCCAGCAGCAGGCGGCGCAGCAAAGCCTGCCCGACGCTATCCTCGAACAACATGCCGATCACCTGGTCTTGTGGGTCCAGCACTTCCCATTCGTCGCGCATCATCGAGCGCCAGCCCTTTCGGCGCAGGGTGCCGACCTTCTGGTTCAGCGGGGCATCGATGATGTCGTAGGCGGCGTTGAAGTCGATGATGCTGCGCGCCTTGATGAGCAGGACTTCCTGGCTCTTGCTTTCATCGCTGTAGAGGCGGATGTCCTCGCGCAAGCGGAACATCTTCTGTTCCACGTAGAGCACCAACTGCTCCTGCGGGTTGAAGAAGCGCAGTTTGCCGGTCAGGGCAAAGACCTGGCGCCTGAGAAGATAGCGGTCGTACTCGAAAATCGGGTTCATGGTTCCCTCCAGGAACGGGTGGTGTGGGTCTGACGGATGGTGACACGTGTGCCGGACCCCGGGGCAAGCAGCACCTTCTCTCCCGGCGGTACAGCCGGCGAGGTCCAGCGGTACACCCAGCGGGCGGCGTCGGGCGGCAGGTTGATGCAGCCGTGGCTGTGCGGGGCGCCGAAATCATTATGCCAGAAAGTACCATGGATGGCAATGCCGCTTTCGGTGATATAGGTATCCCAGGGCACGCCGGGCAGGTCGAAGATCGAGGCGTCGTCATACCCGCCGGTCATGTGGTAGGTCGGGCGCTTGTGGAAGGTGCGGAAGGAGCCGGTGGGGGTCTCGAAGCCGCGCTGACCGGTGGAGACGCGCCATGCCTGCACCAGCCAGTCCTGCTCGATGGCGAAGAGCATCTGCTCGTCCAGGACGATCTCGATGCGTTTGCGCGCCTCCGGGATCAGCGGTGTGATCGGCGCCAGGTCCTGCGCTGTGTGGATGCGGATCCACTCCGGGCGGGTGTAGTAATGCGACTGCCACAGGTTGTCATAGCACTGGTACCAGGCGCTGCCATCGCGCTGGTCCTGCACGACTGCCGTCACCCAATGGGTGGACTGGTAATAGAGGCGCGGTCCGGGGTAGGGGGCGCGGTTGATGCCCCAACTGGAATCGGCATACGGGATGGTCACCTCGCCGACCGCGCCGCCGGGTGTGATCCCGTCCAGGGGTTCGTTCAGCACTGTCTTCACCGGCTGGATGCCGCCCGAATAGACATAGCCGCCGCCTGCCAGCCGGTACCAGGTGCGGTTGTAGTCTGCCTCCACGCCGCCGATCACCTGGGAATCGATCTCCACCAGGTTGTCGAAGATGAGCGAACCGACCTGTGCCCCCTCGAAGGACGGGGCGGCGCGCACCTTCATGCGCGTATAGAGCACGCGCCCCTGGAAGGGAGGCAGGGCGGCAGCCTCGGCAGGCGCTGGAGCGGGAAACAGAACTCCGAGCAGGGCTGCCCCGCTCAGTTTGAGGAAACCTCGCCGGGAAAGCATGTCAGGTCTAGTAGTGGACGTTCACCAGGATGCCCATCGGCGCCCAGTAGAATAACCACTGCGCATCGGGCGTGTACATATTGACACAGCCGTGACTCATCGGTGTGCCGAAGTTGTTGTGCCAGTAGGTGCCGTGGATGCCGTAGCCCTTGTAAAAGTACATCGTATAGGGCACGTCGGGCAGGTAATACCCGGGACCCGCCATCAGGGTGGCTTCGAATTTCATGTAGACATGGAATTTTCCCACCACGGTCGGGTAGGCAGCCACGCCGGTGGAAACCAGGAAACTCGCCACGATGTCATTGCCCTCGTAGGCGTACAGCATCTGTTGCGAGAGGTCCACATCGATCCAGCGCGTGCCGTCGTAGACATCCACCGTTGGGTAGGGTACGGCGGTGGCGGGTTGGAAGGGGGTGTTGGTCGGCAGCGGGCGCGGCGTGGAGGTGAAGGTCTGCGTGGGCAGGGGCGTGTTGGTGGCTGTAAAGGTGGCGGTGAAGGTGGGCGTGCTGGTAAAGGTGGCGGTGGGCGTGGATGAGGGCGTGAAGGTGGATGTGTAGGTGGGCTTATCCACTCCCGCCGGCGCACCGCTGAGCGGCGCTTGATCGGGACCGCGCAGGAAAGCGAGGGCGGTGGAGGCATTGCCGGGCAGGAAAAGCGCCACCGCCAGAAGGCACACCAGCAGCAGGGCGGGCGCGACAAGCGACCAGCGGAATTTTGCCAGGGCACGGGTGGGCGGGGGCTGGCGTACGGGCGCCGCAGGGTTCAAGCGCGGCTGGCGGCGCAGGATCAGCGGGCGGGTGGCGGCTGGCACTGGCGCAGATGACCGGTGCGGCTGCGTGGGCGCTGCATCGGCAGCCGGGCGCTGCAAGGCGCTGCGCAGGGTATGCACCGGGCTGGTCTCGGCTTTTTCGGGGGTCTGACCGTCCTGCGCCAGGCGGGTGTACGCCCATTCCAGCCCCTTTTTCGCCTGTTCGCTGGCAGGGTTGAGCGCCAGCGCCCGCTCCAGGTAGGCGATGCTGGCACGCGGGCTGGCGACCGCTGCCAGGATGAGCCAGGCTTCCTCCAGCGCCGGATCGAGCGTGACCGCCCGCTCTGCCCAGCGGCGCATGCCGTGCCGGTCTCCGGAAGCGATGGACTGCCGGGCGTTCTGGAGAGCCTGCAGGGCGGTGGTTGGATCGGGGATCATGGCGTGGGGGTCAGCGTGACGTTCTCGTTGTTCAGGAAGCAGATAATGCCGTTGACGATGCCTTCTGCCACCAGGTCTTGGTGTTCGGTGATCATGGTGAAATCCATGCGCATGAAACCGGTCTCAATGATCGCCGCGGTGGTGACCGGATCGACCTCATCGAATGCATGGTAGCCGGTCATATCGACGGTGATGCTGGAAGGGTGGTAAGGCAGGGCGGTGACTTGCCCGTAGCGGCTGACCAGGCAGCTCACCAACCGGGCGGAAAGGTTGGGGTCGCGTGAACCGATCGCTGCCGCCACCTTGTAACCGGTGGCTTCCGGTCCCAGGTCCACGCAGGTGTCATTGTGGATGGAGACGAGCGCGGCGGCGCTGTAGCCCTCCAACCGGGGATCGAACTCCTGCAGCAGATCCACGGTGTACCCCAGGCGTTCCAGTTCCTGGCGCACCAATTGGGCGATATCATAGTTGATATCCACTTCGGCGGCGCCGCTGGGGCAGACCGCCCCGGCATCATCAGGATTGCCCCAGTGACCCGAGACGATGCCGATGCGGATCGCCTGGCGCACGATGGGTGCGGAAGGGTCGGTGATCACCTGGGGGGTCATCAGGGCGAGGATGGCTTCACCGAACTGACCGGAGAACAGGCGCGGCGAGAAGGCGGTGAAAAGCGTGGCAAGCAGGATGGAGATGCTCAACGCGCCCAGCACCAGGCGGGTGGAATGCAGGGCATCCGTGGGGTGAGGGGAAGGGGATTCGTCCATATTCAGGGTAATAGTACCCTATTTCGCTTTAAAAGGGCAAGGTATAGAAATGTTACATCGTAGTGGAGAAAATATCCATATTTGCTGGCATATCCGGGCAAAGATGGCGATTCAGGGTGGAAAATGCCCTTTCGCGGCAGCCAACAAGAAGAAAAAAGAGAGCCGCCTCGATAGGCGGCTCTCCCGTTCTAACCTTCGGCAGGAATGGGCTTTATTCCTGGCTGAAGAAATACTTCCGGATGAAATAAATGACCAGGGCGGTCAAAACCACCGGACCCATGAATGCCAGCACCCCACCGAAGAACCCGGTCAGGTAGGGACCGACAGCCGGGATGGCATCCAGGACGCCGTGAACGGCTGCCAGCACGAGGTAGCGGATGCCGATGTTGACGATATCATCCGAATCCACGAAGATGATCGCTACCAGGATGCCGACCAGCACCAGGATGATGGTCAGCCAGGTTGCCGAGAAACCGAGCAGACCAACGATACCCGCCACGAGAATGCCGAGTAGATACAACCACTTGCCGATGCTTTTCATGATTTGCTCCTTTTGATCAAGATCTGGGTTGGTTGTAATCGCGATTACAACTCCTATAACCCAGGTCGTATCGGGGAGTTGTTGTTGTGAAAAAGAGAACAATACGCACCCGGGCGGCAGTCCGGAATGCCATTCTCGACTGGCTTGTTTCTTCTACATTTAACTAGGAGGCAACTTGCGAAACCGGGTTCATGAACCCCCCAGGATGAATAAATGGATGGTGCCGGGAAATTTGGGTTACAATAACGCACCAATCCACGCAAAGGAGCCACGATGAAAACTGCAAGCGGTCTGGTCTATGAGGAGACAAGCGCCGGCACGGGTGCGCAGGCGCAGGCAGGCAAGACGGTGAAAGTGCACTACACCGGTAAATTCCCCGACGGCAAGGTGTTCGACAGTTCCGTCAGCCGCGGCGAGCCGATCGAGTTCGTGCTCGGCGCGGGGCGGGTCATCCGCGGCTGGGATGAGGGCATCGCCCTGATGAAGGTGGGCGGCAAGGCAACCCTGACCATCCCACCGGACCTGGCGTATGGAGAACGCGGCGCGGGCGGGGGCGTGATCCCACCCAACGCGACCCTGGTCTTCGACGTGGAACTGGTGGCGGTGAAGTAAAGCCTGCCGGCTCGGGCAGCGGGCAGGGGTGTCAATCCACGGCGAGCATGACGTTGGAGGCTTTGATGACCGCGTACGCCTCCATGCCTTCCTTGAGCCCCAGGTTCTGGAGCGAGGCAAGCGTGATGATCGAGACGATCTGCTCACCGCCGGGTAATTGCAGGATGACCTCGGCGTTGACCGTGCCGGGATTGATCTTGACGATCTTGCCTTTGAGGACGTTGCGGGCGCTTAATTTCATACGCACTCCTTTCAGGTATGGACCGATTGTACAGCAAAAGGACCCAGCAGGATGGTCCTGCACACGATCTTGACGGGAAACTGCCACCCGGGCGCTGCCTGCCCAGGGCGGGTGGGAAGTGCCCGGTCGGATGACAGGAGAGAGCCATGGCTGAGTTGAAACCCGGTCTGTTCGCCGAATTCACGCACACGGTGACCGAGCCCGACACCGCCGCCCATTGGGGCAGCGGGGGCATCGACGTGTACTCCACCCCGGCGATGGTGGTCTTGATGGAGAGCACGGCATACCTGGCTGTCAACGCCCACCTGCCGCCCGGCGAGACGACGGTCGGCGGCGAGAT
>JBFYSG010000320.1:0-2658 GCA_041301835.1 Chloroflexota bacterium
GTCCTCCCTGGGCGCCGACTTCCCCCTCGCCCGCCAAACGAATCTGTGTGCCGTTATCCACGCCGGCAGGGATGGGGACGACCTTTTTGACGGTCTTGCGTTCCACGCCCTGACCCCGGCAGGTATGACACGGGCTGCTGATGACCTCGCCCCTGCCGCTGCAGGTTGGGCAGGGTCCGGACTGCATCATCGAGCCGAAGATGGTCTGGCGCACCTGGCGCACTTCGCCGCGCCCGCCGCAAGTCTGGCAGCGCTGCGGGCTGGAGCCCGGTTCGGCGCCGTTGCCCTTGCAGGTGCCGCAGACCTCGCTGCGCGTCACCTCGATGGTCTTTTCGACGCCGAAGACGGCTTCTTCGAATTTAAGCATCACCTGCACCTGCAGGTCGCGCCCACGCCGCGGACGGCGGGCGCGCGAGCCGGTCCCGCCGCCGCCGAAGCCAAAGCCAAAACTGCCGAACAATTCCTCCACCAGGTCGTTGAAATCCATGGTGTAGTCGCGCTGGTTCATACCGCCCATGTCGCCCAGGCCCTGGCGTCCGAACTGGTCGTAGCGGCGGCGCTTCTCGGGGTCGGAGAGCACGCCGTAGGCTTCATTGATCTCCTTGAAGCGCTCCTCGGCGTTGGTTTCCTTGCTCACATCGGGGTGGTACTGGCGCGCCAGTTTACGAAAGGCGGTTTTGATGTCTTCCGTGGAGGCATTGCGGGGAATGCCCAGGATCTCGTAATAATCGCGATTTGTCATGGTTGCCGGGAACAGGCGTGGGAACAGCGGCTGATGCCGACTGTCAGGCGCCTATTCGCTTCCTTTGTCGTCTTCCGGGGCTGGGGTCCATTCGTCCGATCCCTGCGACCCGAGGTCGGGTCCGGGCTCCTCCGCTGGCGGCGGGTACGCCGCCGCGCCCACTTTCTGGATGGCGGTGTTGAGCGTATCCAGCGCCTTGCGGATGACCGCTTCGTCCTCGCCATCCTTGGCGTTCTTCACATCCTCCACCGCCAGGCGCACTTCGGTCTTCAACTCCTCCGGCACGCGCTCGCCCAGCTCTGCCAGCACCTTCTCGGCGCCATAGGCTGCGGTGTCGGCGATGTTGCGGGCTTCGATCAGCCCGTGGCGTTTTTTGTCCTCGGCGGCGTGCTCCTCCGCCTCTTTGCGCATCTTTTCGACCTCATCCTTTGCCAGACCTGAGGAGGCGGTGATGGTGATGTGCTGGCTGCGACCCGAGGCTTTGTCCACCGAGGTAACCTTGAGGATGCCGTTGGCATCGATATCAAAGGTGACCTCGATCTGCGGGATGCCGCGCGGCGCGGGGGGGATGCCATCCAGGATGAATTTTCCCAGCGACTTGTTGTCCACCGCCATCGGGCGCTCACCCTGCAGGACATGGATCTCCACCTGTGTCTGGCTGTCGCTGGCAGTGGAGAACACCTGGCTGCGCCGGGTGGGAATGGTGGTGTTGCGCTCGATGACCGGTGTGGCAACGCCGCCCAGTGTTTCAATGGAAAGGGAGAGCGGGGTCACATCCAGGAGCAGGATATCCTTGACATCTCCGCCCAGGACGCCCGCCTGGATCGCGGCGCCCACGGCGACCACCTCGTCGGGGTTGACGCCCTTATGGGGTTCCTTGCCGAAGAAGGCGCGCACGGCTTCCTGGACGGCTGGCATGCGGGTCATGCCGCCCACCATGACGACCTCGTTCACCTGCGCGGCGCTGATGCCGGCATCGGCAAGCGCCTGCTTGAGGGGCGCCAGGGTCTTCTCGACCAGGTCGCCGGTCAACTGCTCCAGTTTGGCGCGCGTCAGCGTGAGCACCAGGTGCTTCGGTCCGCTGGCATCCGCGGTGAGATAAGGCAGGTTGATCTCGGTCTGCATCATGGAGGAGAGTTCGATCTTGGCTTTCTCAGCCGCCTCGCGCAGGCGCTGCATTGCCTGCTTGTCGCCGCGCGGGTCGATCTTGTGCTCCTGCTGGAACATCTGGATGAGGTGATCCATGACGCGCAGGTCGAAATCATCCCCGCCCAGGAAGGTATCGCCGCTGGTGGAGCGCACCTGGAAGACACCTTCGCCCACATCCAGGATGGAAATATCAAAGGTGCCGCCGCCCAGGTCGTAGATGGCAATGACCTCGTTGGTCTTGCGGTCCAGCCCGTACGCCAGCGAGGAGGCGGTGGGTTCATTGATGATGCGCAAAACCTCCAACCCGGCGATCCTGCCGGCATCCTTGGTGGCGTTGCGCTGGGCGTCATTGAAGTATGCCGGCACAGTGATGACCGCCTGGGTCACATTCTCGCCCAGGTAGGCTTCGGCATCACGCTTGATCTTGGACAGGATCATCGCCGAGATCTCCGGCGGGGAATATTCCTTGTCGTCCAATTTTACGCGCAGGTCCCCGTTCTCGGCGGGGAGCACCGTGAAGGGGACGCGCGGCAGGGTGCGCTGGACTTCCGGGTCCTCGTACTTGCGCCCCATGAAGCGCTTGATGGAGAAGATGGTGTTCTGCGGATTGACGATCGCCTGGTTGCGGGCAACCCGACCGACCAGCCGCTCGTGGTTCTTGTTGAGCGCCACCACCGAGGGCACCAGCCGCTCACCCTCCGAGGAGGGGATGACAACCGGCTCGGCGCCCATCATCACGGCGCCCACTGAATTGGTCGTGCCCAGGT
>JBFYSG010000321.1:0-3386 GCA_041301835.1 Chloroflexota bacterium
ACCTGGAGATGGACAGATCCCCGGCTGACCTGTGCCTGCACTACAATCCCAACCAGTTGGGCATGGATGAAGTGAAACGGATCGCGGAGCGGGCAGGCATGCAGATCGTCGACCGCTTCCGGCGCGAGTCCATCGCGATCGAGGGCATGGATTGTTCGGATTGCGTCACCGTGCTGGAGCACAGCCTGATGCGGGTGGAGGGCATCCTGGCGGTGACCGCCAGCTACCCGGCGGGAAAGACCTGGATCGAATTCGACAGCCGCAAGATCACGCGCAACTTGATAGAGAAGCGCATCCGTACCCTGGGATACCAGATCCCGATGAACGAAGTGCAGAAACGCCTGTCGGAGAACAGGCAGATGCTCTTCAGCTTGCTCGGCGGCCTCCTGCTGCTTGCGGGCTGGCTGGGAGGGTTCATCCCCGGATTCCCCACCTGGCTGAGGACCGCCCTGCTGCTGGCGGCGTACCTGCCCGGCGGGTGGGATATTGCCCGGCATGCACTGAAGGCGCTGCGCCTCCGCCGCTTCGACACGGATGTGCTGATGATGGTGGCAGCGCTCGGGGCGGCTGCGCTGGGGGAGTTTGCAGAAGGTGCGCTGCTGCTCTTCCTTTTCAGCCTGGGTCATGCGCTCGAGGAGAGGGCGCTGGAGCGCGCCCGAAAGGCGGTGCGCGGGCTTTCTGATTTGGCGCCGCGCACGACGTGGGTGAAGCGGGAGGGGGTGGAGAAGGAGGTACCGGTCGACGAGCTGCGCATCGATGACCTGGTGACCGTCCGCCCGGGGGAACGCGTCCCGGTGGATGGCGTGATCAAGATGGGAAATTCCATGGTCGACCAATCTCCCATCACGGGTGAATCCATGCCCCAGGAGAAGCAGCCCGGGGACCGGGTGTTCACCGGTACGGTGAACGGTGAAGGAGCGCTGGAGGTGGCGGTCACCCGCCTGGCGAAGGACAGCACCTTGAGCCGGGTGATGCGGATGGTGGAGGAGGCTCAAGCCCAAAAATCCCCCACGCAGCAGACGATGGAAAAATTCGAGCGGATCTTCGTCCCTGCGGTGCTGGTATTGACCGTCCTCACCATCTTTGTACCCCCGTTCTTCGGGATGGCGCTGCGCGACTCCTTCCTGCGCGGCATGACCCTGCTGGTAGCGGCTTCGCCTTGTGCCCTGGCACTGGGTGCGCCGGCGGCAACGCTGGCAGGGGTGGCACAAGCCGCCCGCAACGGCGTGCTGGTGAAGGGAGGGCTGCATCTTGAGAACCTGGGCAGGCTGCGGGCGATCGCCTTCGATAAGACCGGTACGATCACCCAAGGGAGGGCGGAGGTGACGGATGTGATCGCCTTCCAGGGCGACAGATCAACCGTACTGAGCCTGGCGGCGGGACTCGAGAGACGATCCGCCCATCCATTGGCTGGCGCGATCCTGCGGGCGGCCGAGGGGGAGAGGGTAGCCCCTGCGGAGGTGGACGCCAACCAATCCGTGCCCGGGCAAGGCCTGCGGGGGACCTGCCAGGGGAAAAGCATCCTGGCAGGAAAGCAAGCATTCATCGAGGGAGCAGGCACTCGGATCGACCGGGAACAGCGGGAACGCGCCGCAAGTTTACAGGAGGATGGAAAAACCTTGATGTGGCTGGCAGAGGACGAAACCCTGGTCGGGTTGATCGCTTTTGCCGATACAATGCGGCCTGAACTGAAGGCAACGATGAAGGAGCTTGCGAACCTGGGCGTCACGCAGACCGTCATGCTGACGGGTGACCACACTTCCTCCGCGGCTGTCCTTGCGAACAAGGTAGGCCTGGATGCATTCCACGCCAACCTGATGCCGGAAGACAAGCAGGGGCTTATCCGCGAACTGACCGAAAAATTCGGACAAGTGGGCATGGTCGGTGACGGGGTGAACGACGCGCCGGCGCTGGCATTTGCCACGGTGGGCATCGCCATGGGGGGTGCGGGATCCGATGTGGCGATGGAAACCGCGGATGTCGTGCTGATGGGAGACGACCTGACCCGCCTGCCCTATGCGATCGGATTGGGCCAGGCTACCCGACGGATCATACTTCAGAACCTGGTCATCGCCCTGGGTGTGATCGCCCTGCTTGCAGTCACCTCCATCGCTGGACTGGTCAGTATCGGCATGGCTGTGGTGCTGCATGAAGGCAGCACTCTTTTGGTGGTAGCGAATGCCTTGCGGTTATTGGGCTACAAAGGGATGAAGGTCAGAAAGAGGCCTTGATGGGAAAAAAACAATCCCCCGCCACAGCCGGCAGGGGATCCTTTATTCGAGGGGAACAATCCTTTGTTTTCACGCCAGGAACGTGGTGACTACTTCCACCAGACGTTTCTTATCCACTATTTCCAAAGTACCTTCACATGACTCATCTGAGGACGCAAATGAAACCAACCAGGTTTTTTCCTTGCCGGCAGAAATGACCAACATCGGCTTAGTGCTCTTATTTAAAGCCTCCATGCTGACATCCTGGGAGGCGTTGATCCGCACCAGGATCGCCCGGAAGGTCTCTTCACTGAGTTCTTTTGCAAGGTCTCCCGCCAGGTCCTTCGCCCAGCCTTTTCCTGTCAGGATCCCGATCACCTTTTCCTTGTTCCTGCCATTCTTGAATACCTCTGTAACCGAACCAGGGGTGAGTTTTCCACCGGTTTTCTGGGTTTTTGCACCAGTATTCAGATCCACGAACAAGCTGGTGATGTATTCTGACAATTGATCGCTTTTTCCATGCCGTAAAACGTGAACGATGCCTGCCTGGTTGGAATGCGAGGTAAAGGTAAGACCATCGCGCACATGGATGGAAGCATTGTCCAACTTGCCCTCGCGGATCACGCTCATCTGGATCAGGCGATCGAAGCGGACGAGTGGAAACAGGGCTTGCTCGAGGGCGGGTTCCAGCACGGGAGCCCCTTCCTTGGAGATCTTGGACAGTCCATGTGCCAGCAGGGAATGTCCAGCAACTGTTAAACGGACATCTGCGTTCTCGGCATTGACATCTTTGTAGACCGCGTTGATCAACTGCTGCCCGAGCCCGCGGGCATTGATGAGACCCAGGGCGAGTGCGATCTCTTCCACGCCAAGTGAAAAGGTGATCACGGAATCCTTTTTATTTTCAGCCATGAAAGCCTCCGATTGTTTGCAAGCATTAACCAAAAACGTAATTCCAACCCGATTCGAGCATATTGCCAGCACCCGAGCCAAAACCTTTTATTGCACCCCAGCCATCCTTGAGCTTGTCGGTACCCCAATCGATGGCATCCCCACCCAATTCAACGATCGCATCCTTAATTCCCACGTCTTCCAACCAGCTCCAGGCTTCATCTGCCACCCAATCGAAGGCAAATCCCGATACTGCGCCTGCCAGCATGCCCAACGGAATAGCTA
>JBFYSG010000322.1:0-13747 GCA_041301835.1 Chloroflexota bacterium
AATCTTCGACCTTCCGTCCCTGTCGGCGTGCAAGCCGCTTACTCGTCCCGGTCATGGCGTTGGAATATTAGTAGCGGTATTATATGCCTCTTTGGAGGCTTGTCAAGCACACCGGGGAGGCAGAACCGTGCGGTGCCGCCTCCCCGGCGCGTTCAGACGGGTCTAGCCGCCGCCCAAAAGGGTGGCAGGCACCCAGACACCGAAGGATTCCATGTGTCCCCAGAGCGAGTTGTAGAAGGTGAATGCCCACAGCAGGGCGGTCACCAGCAGCACCGCTGAGGCGGCGGTGCGGAAGGTCTTGTTCTTCAGGAGCGGGAACACCGGGAAGGCGAGCACCCCGCCCGCGCCAGCCAGGATGAAGCCGATGCCCGAGAGCAGGGGTTCCTTGGTCAGTTCCAGGGAAAGGATGCGGAGGCCGACAATGACGGCATACACCCCGGCGAAGAAGGCAAAGACGGTGACCGGTTTGAGGTCCCAGCGATGGTAGAGGGCAAAGGCGGTTGCCAGGAAGACGCCGCCGAACAGGGTGGTCGATTCCCCGTAGGCGATGTTGTAACTTCCGGGCAGAGGCCAGGTCAAGGTGAGCACCAGCCCGAGCACGACGCCCAACAGCCCAACGATGCCGAACCCTGCGGCAAAGGGGCGCTGGTCTTCGGCGGAGAAGCCCTTGAACAGGTAATAAGCCAGCAGGGCGGTGCCGGCGACCAGGTTGATCATGATGATGGTCAGGTAATCAATGAACACGGTTTAACTCCTTGATAGTGAGATGGATAAGGTATATTAAGACAATTATAATCCTAAATCTCTTATATAGATAGACCACCCCGCTCCACCCGACAGGCGCGCAACGAAAAGCCCCGGTTCTTTGACCGGGGCTTGCCTGTGGGCGGAATAGGGCTCGAACCTACGACCTCTGCTATGTCAAAGCAGTGCTCTAACCAACTGAGCTACCCGCCCGAACAGGCGCATATTATAACGAGGGTCGCTTGATTTGGCAAGCATCCCCCAGCCCGCGCCTGCTGTCTGAAAAAAAAGCTCCCCGCAAGGGGAGCCTGGGGCTTGCACGATCAGGCTTTCTTGAGCACCGGCAGACCGTTGGTGGTCTCGGCGACCTTGTAACCGGCGGGTACTGCTTCCAGCACGCCCGCCTTCTGCTCTTTGGCAAAGAAGAACAGCGTCTGCGACTTGCCGCTCTTGAGAACCGTGACCCTGGAGTGCAGGAAATAGGTCACACCGCGTTTGTTGGTATAGCTGAATGCCATTGGAACCTCCTGATTTTCTGAATGGAATGCGCCGGTTGGCGCAGTTTTCACGTACCCGCACATTATACACCAATACTGGACTGACAAGCTCCAATTTGTGGGCAGACAGGCTGGGGTATAATCACGCCCGTGAAAAGGCGTGAAAAGGAATTGAGCGAACAGGAATTGCGCCGGCTACTGCTGGACAAGCGCCGGGCGGCGCGCCAGGCGCGCATGGAACGCTTCCGCCGCAACGGGCGCGCCATCCGCCTGTCACCCGACCTGCCCCCTGCCGCCCTGGATTAGTGGCGCCTGCATGCCCTGGATGAGGCAGGCGAACCCGCGGCGGAGGAACGCGCCCACCGGGACACCCGCCGCCGCTGGATGGACCGCATCCTCTTTGTGGTCGAAGCGCTGGCGATCGTGGGCTTGCTGGCGGTGCTTGCCAACGGTTTCGGCTTGCTGCGCACGCTCAACACCGAGGTGGCGGCTGCCCTGCGCCAGGACACACCCACGCCCACCGCGCTCATCACCGCGGTGGTCCTGCCGGGCGGGCACACCCCGCCGATTTCCGGTCAATCGGCAATGGAGAACCTGGCGGAGATCCCGGAGCACCTTCAGCCGCTGGTCGAGTCGTATTCGAACCTGCCCATCCCGACCACGGCGCC
Source organism: Chloroflexota bacterium (assembly GCA_041301835.1). Taxonomy (GTDB): domain Bacteria; phylum Chloroflexota; class Anaerolineae; order Anaerolineales; family Villigracilaceae; genus UBA877. The sequence continues at coordinate 1,910 of JBFYSG010000322.1, forward strand.
CGGGCAGGCGCTGCGCATCCAGATCCCGGCGATCGGCGTGGACGCGACCATTGTGCAGGGCGACAACTGGGAACAACTGCGCAAAGGCGTCGGTCAGCACCTCGGCACCGGCACCCCCGGTCAACCCGGCAACGTGGTGCTCTCGGCGCACAATGACTTTGCCGGCGAGATCTTCCGCTACCTGGAGGACCTGCAGCCCGGCGACCAGGTGATCCTCATCACCGCGCTGCAGAAGTTCACCTACATCGTGACCGGCAGCGAGATCGTCGAACCCACCCAGGTGGAGGTGATGGCGCCCACCGTCACACCCACCGTCACCCTGATCAGTTGTTATCCCTACCTGGTGGATAACAAACGCATCGTGGTATTTGCCCAACTTCAGAACCCTTAGGAGCCAGTATGTCCAAAAAGAATAAACGCCCCGTGCATCACACCCCCGCCCGGGCTGACACCTTCAACCCCGATTACAGCCAGACCAAACGCGACCTTACCCGCATTGGCATCCTGGCAGTGACCTTCATCACGATCCTGGTCATCTTGTCGCTGTTCCAGGATCGGTTGTTGTCCCTGTTCGTCAAGTGATCCCATGCCTGCCAGCCCGCCCATGGAACCCGGCACCTTCCCCATCCTGCTGCTCATCGGGCGCCCGGCTTCGGGCAAGAGCGAGGTGATCGATTTCCTCACCCGTCTGCCGGATGACCAGCGCGCCGCCCGCTTCCATGCCGGCAGGCTGGATATCTTCGATGATTTCCCCATCCTGTGGAACTGGTTCGAGGAGGACGACCTGCTCAGCCGCAAATTCCACCTGCCGCGCCTGCACACTGACGAGGCGGGGTATTTCATATACCCGCAGCTTTGGCACCTGCTGATCGGGCAATTGTGCCTGGCGTATCAGAAAAAGGTGCGTGATCACCCTGGCTACCACGACCACACCACGGCATTGATCGAATTCTCGCGCGGCAGCCAGCACGGAGGCTACCGCCAGGCATTCGAGCACCTCTCCGGGCAGGTGCTGGGGCAGGCTGCCATCCTGTATATCCGCGTCTCGTTCGCCGAATCCCTGCGCAAGAACCGCCGCCGTTTCAACCCCGACCGCCCCGACAGCATCCTGCAGCACAGCATGTCGGATGCCAAGATGGAGCTCCTGTACAAGCAGGACGACTGGGCTGATCTGGCGCCAGGGGAGGAAGGCTTCCTCCCGATCCAGGGTCAGCGCGTGCCGTACGCCGTCTTCGAGAACGAGGACGACGTCACCAGCGGAGAAGCGCCCCTGCTGCCCGCCCGCCTGGAGGCGGTGCTGGGCAAACTTTGGCGGCTGCGCCGGGAGCCATGACCCCCGACCCCCCGGTCATCAAACTTGAAAAACATGCCTACGGCGGCTCGGCGCTGGGACGCCTGCCCGACGGGCGTGCCGCGTTCGTGCCCTTTGCCCTGCCGGGTGAGGAGGTGCGCCTGCGGGTGGTGGCAGAGCACCGCGGGCATGTGCAGGCGGAACTGCTGGAGGTGCTGACCGCCTCGCCGGATCGCATCACGCCGCGCTGCCCTCACTTCGGCGCCTGCGGAGGCTGCCATTACCAGCACCTCGCGCCTGCCGCCCAGTTGGATGCCCGCATGGACATCCTGCGCGACCAGTTCCGGCGCCTGGGCGGGATGGACCAGCCTCCCCTGCGCCCGATCGTCCCTGCGCCGCAGCCCTGGAACTACCGCAACACCATCCAGTTCCATGCCGCTCCGGGCGGAGAACCGGGCTTCATCGCCGCGGACGGGCGCAGCGTCCTGCCGGTGCGCGAATGCCACCTGCCCGAACCCGCTTTGGATGCCCTGTGGCACAGCCTGCGGCTTGACCCGGACCTGGGGTTGGAGCGTCTCTCGCTGCGCCTGGGCGCAGGTGGCGAGGCGATGGTGCTGATCGAATCCCCCCTGGTGCCCGCCTTGGAACTGGAGAGCGGCATCTCGGTCGTCCACCTGCAGGATGATTCCACCCTGGTCATGGCGGGGGACGACCACCTGGTGATGGAGGTGAACGGGCGCGCCTTCCGGCTCTCAGCGGGGGCGTTCTTCCAGGTCAACACCGCCATGGCTGGCAGGATGGTCGATCATTTGCTGGAACGCCTGCCGGTCGGGGCGCACACAACGCTGATGGATGTCTACTGCGGGGTCGGGCTGTTCAGCGCTTTCTTTGCCGGGCGGGTGGCGCACCTGGTGGGGATCGAGGTCTCGCCGCATGCCTGTGATGATTTCGGCGTCAACCTCGACGAATTTGACAACGTGGAGCTCTACCAGGGCGCGGCGGAGGACATCCTGCCTCACCTGGCGGTCAAACCCGGGGCGGTCATCCTCGACCCGCCGCGCGCCGGTCTGGATAAACGCCTTCTGGATGCCCTGCTGAGGCTGGCGCCGGAACACATCGCCTACGTCTCCTGCGACCCCGCCACGCTCGCCCGTGATGCGGCGCGCCTCACCACCGGCGGGTACCGCCTGGTGGAGGTCACCCCCTTCGACCTGTTTCCGCAAACCTATCACATCGAGAGCATCAGCCTTTTTACGCGCTGAGCGCATTGCCCGGTGCCGGGCGCGGGCGGAAAATTTTAAGCCAGCCTGCCATGCTATAATGCCTTAACCCCCGCTCACGAAACCAGGCGATGTCTTTCACTCACCTTCACGTCCACACCGAATATTCCCTGCTCGACGGTTTCTCGAACATCAAGAAACTGGTTGCCCGCGCCGCCGAACTGGGCATGAATTCGCTGGCGATCACCGACCACGGCGCGATGTACGGCGTGATGGAATTCTACGAGCGCGCCCGCGAAGCGGGCATCAAGCCGATCATCGGCGTGGAAGCCTACCTGGCGGCGCGCAGCATGGCGGAACGCGACCCGCACGAGGACAAGCGCTCCACGCACCTGCTCCTGCTGGCAGAGAACCAGGCGGGTTACCAGAACCTGCTCAAACTGGTCTCCGCCGCCCAGACCGAGGGCTACTATTACTTCCCGCGCATCGACAAGGAACTGCTGGCAAAACACTCCGGCGGGCTGATCTGCACCTCGGGGTGCATGTCCGCCGAGGTGCCGCGCCTGCTGGAACAGGGGCAGGTGGATAAAGCCCGCCAGACGCTGGATTGGTACTACGGCACCTTCGGCAAGGACAACTTCTTCCTGGAACTGCAGGAGCACAACATGCCGGACCTGGTGCGCATCAACCGCCAGCTGCTGGAACTGGGTCCGCGCTACGACGCCCGCTACATAGCCACCAACGACGTGCATTACATCAACCGCGCAGACTCGCGCCTGCAGGATGTGCTCCTGGCGGTGCAGACCGGCAAACTGCTCTCCGACCCCGACCGCATGCGCTACGAACCGGAATCCTTCTACCTGCGTTCGCCGCAGGAGATGGCAGCCATCTTCAGCGAGGTGCCGCAGGCGCTCTCGAACACCCTGCTGATCGCCGAGCGCTGCAACGTCGATCTGAGCGTGGACGAGTACCGCCTGCCGCGCTTCACGGTGCCGGAGGGCTTCACCCCCGCCTCCTACCTGCGCAGCCTGTGCGAGGCTGGCGCGCAGAAGCGCTACGGGGAACGCGCCACCAGCGAAGCCGTGCAGACGCGCCTGGATTACGAACTGGGCGTCATCAACCACATGGGCTTCGATGCCTACTTCCTGATCGTCTGGGACCTGTGCCGTTATGCCGCCGAGCGCGACATCTGGTACAACACGCGCGGCTCGGGCGCCGGTTCGATCGTCGCCTACACCCTCTTCATCACGCTCATCGACCCGCTGCAGCATGACCTGCTCTTCGAGCGTTTCCTCAACCCGGGGCGCATCTCGATGCCCGACATCGACCTGGATTTCCCGGATGACCGCCGCGCCGAGATGCTGGAATACGCCGTCCAGAAATACGGGCAGGACAAGGTGGCGCAGATCATCACCTTCGGCACCATGGGGGCACGCGCCGCCCTGCGCGATGTTGGGCGGGTGATGGATATCCCCTTGCCCGAGGTGGACCGCATTGCCAAAATGGTGCCCAACATCCCCGGCAGGCCGGTCACCCTGGCGGACGCGCTCGAACAGGTGCCGGAATTCAAAGCCGCCTACGATTCCGAACCGCACCTGCACGAATTGATCGACACCGCCGCCGGGATGGAGGGCGTGGTGCGCAATGCCGGCACGCACGCCGCTGGCGTGGTCATTGCCGACAAGCCGCTCATCGAGTACCTGCCGCTTGCCCGCCCCACCACCAACGCCGAGGATACCCCCATCAAGACCATCACGCAGTTCGAGATGGGCATCCTCGAAAAACTCAAGATGCTCAAGGTGGATTTCCTCGGACTCGCCACGCTGACCATCATGGCAAAAGCCTGCGCCCTGATCCGCGCCCGGCACGGCGTGGACCTGACCCTGCTCAATATCCCCACCGACGATGCCGCCACCTTCCAATTCCTGGGCAACGGCAATACGCTGGGCGTCTTCCAGTTGGAAGGCTCGGGCATGACCAAGTGGCTGGTGCAGATGAAGCCGACCTCGCTGGAGCACGTCATCGCCATGGTGGCGCTCTTCCGCCCCGGTCCGATGGATTTCATCCCCGACTACATCAGCCGCATGCACGGCGAATCCAAGGTGGAACTCCGCCACCCGGGGCTGGAGCCGATCTTCCGCGACACCTTCGGCATCCCCATCTACCAGGAACAGATCATGCGCGCCGCGGTGGAATTGGCGGGTTACACGCCGTCCGAATCGGACGACCTGCGTTCGGCGATCTCGAAGAAGAAAGCCAAGGAGATCGTCAAGCACCACGCCAAGTTCGTGCAGGGTGCGGTTAACCTGGGCATGCCGCCCGAGACCGCCGAAGCCATCTTCACCGATTGGGAGGAGTTCGCCCGCTACGGCTTCAACAAGTCGCATGCCGCCGATTACGGCTTCCTGGCGGTGCAGACCGGCTACCTCAAGTTCCACTACCCGGCGGAATACATGACCGCCCTGCTGACCGTCTCGAAGCACGAGACCGACAAGGTGGCGCTCTACATCAACGACGCCCGCCAGATGGGCGTGGAGGTGCTGCCCCCGCAGGTGGATGCCAGCGCCTGGGATTTCCAGATCGAGGACCGCCCCGGCGAAAAACCCGCCATCCGCTTCGGGCTGGGCGCGATCAAGAACGTCGGTCAGGCTTCCGCTGAGACCATCACCAAGGCGCGCGCCGCCGGGGGGGCGTTCGCCGATCTGAACGACTTTGCCCGCCGGGTGGACCTGCGGGCGGTGGGCAAGCGCGCCCTGGAATGCCTCATCAAGGTGGGCGCCCTCGACTGCTTCGGTCCGCGCGCCGCCATGCTGGAATGTCTCGACCAGGTCATGATGCTCAGCACCTCGCACTTCCGCGCCGAGCAGGCGGGGCAGATGTCGCTCTTCGGGGCGCACACCGGCGTGACCGAGAACATCCACCTGCCGCTGATCCCCGAAGCCGACCGGCGCGAGAAACTGAACTGGGAGCGCGAACTGATCGGCACCTACATGTCCGAGCACCCGCTGGCGCCCTACCTGGACGAGATCCAGCGCATCGTAACGCATTATGCCAACACGCTCGGCGATGCCGCCCACGAGGAGAAGACCCGCGTGGCGGGCATGGTCAGCGCCCTGCGCCCGCACCAGACCAAGACCGGCAAGATGATGGCATGGGTCACGCTCGAGGACATGACCGGCACGATCGAACTCGTCCTGTTCCCGCGCCTGTGGGAACGCTTCCAGTTCGCCATCGAGGTCGGCGGGGTGATCGCCGCCGAGGGCAAGGTGGACGCCCGTTCCACGCCTGCCAAGGTGCTGGTGGATAACATCCGCACGCAGATCAAGGTGACCGAAGCCGCCCAGATGGCGCTGCAGCCCCAACCATCCGCCGCACCCGCTCCCGTGCCGGTGAAGGTTGCCGAGCCGCGGGGCGCGTACCCGCAGGCAAAGCCCGCCGCAGGCAAGCGCACGCCTGCCGCCACGCCTGCACGCGGCGGGGAACCGCCTCCGCCCGAAGATCCCCCGGATTGGGAGAATGCCAGCCCGAACGCCCACATTGCGGCGAAGGATCGGGTGGATGAACTGCCCCGCGCTGCGCCGCCCCCCGACACGGAAGCGGAAGCACCGCAGGTCGAAAGCCCGGTCATAGCCCCGCCTCCCCCCGCCGCCGCGGCGCTGGATGTCCGGCAGCCGGAGGCAGTGCCCCCGGCGCTTACGCCCCCGGCGTTGAGCACCACGCCCATGGCGAAGATGCCCGCCGCGCCCGCCCTCGTCCCCCAGGCTGGGGACCGCCCGCCGCAGATGATCACCGTGCTGCTGCGCTCCACCGGCGACCCGGAGCGCGACATCCGCCGCATCAGCCGCCTGCACGGCACCTTCATCTCGTTCCCCGGCAGGGACCGCTTCCAGTTCCAGATCTTCGAGCAGGGCAAGGGACACCTGATCGATTTCCCCAACGACAGCACGCATGCCTGCGCCCGCCTGATGCAGATGGTGCAGGAGTTCGTCGGCGAGGAGTGCGTGCGCGTGGAAACCATCACGTACCAGTAAACGAAATCTCCCCCGAAATGAAGCGCGCCTGTGAAGGCGCTCTGTTTGATCCCTTTACCGCCCCACCCGGGCGCGCACCAGCATCCTGTCCACCCCACCAAAGCGGTACTTGTAATCCTCGTCGCCGCGCAGGAAGTCGAACTCCCGGCGCCGGTTCTCGTTCGCCCATTTCAACAGGTACCCCAGCAGCACCCAGCCGGGGGAATAGTCCATGAAGCGGCGGTCGATGCCCGAGTTATACACCCAGATGCGCCCGCCGTAATCGAAATTCAGGTAAGCGGCGGCTTTCTCCCCGTGGATGGTCAGGAACGCCAGTTGCAGCCAGCCCGCCTCGAACGCCGCCCTGGCGCCTGCCTTCATCTGGGCGCGCATCCTTGCGCTCAGGAAGGCGGCTTTTTGCGGGTCCCCCGCCATCAGGTCGAGGAAGGCATCCATCCCGGCTTCCAGTTGTGCGCCGTCCTGGACGATATGCCAATCCACGCCGCCCAGTTCCTCGGCGCGGCGCATCTTGCGCCGGATCTCGTGGCGCTGTTTCTTATCGATCCCGCCGAGATAGGTTTCGAAGTCCCCCGTCAGCGGGATGGACGGGGCATGGTAGGTGGGTTCGACCCGGCACGACCAGCCGCGCCGGGCGGCTTCCGCTTGCAAGCGCGGCAGGCTGGGGGAAGTCTCCAGCAGGTTGTGCCAGTCCAGCACCTTCCAGTCGAAGGGCATCCCCGCCAGGTGATCCAGCAAGCCGGGCAGGAAGGCATCCAGGTCCGCCGGGCGGACGATCAGGTCGAGGAAATCCGAGATCTCGATGCTCCCCAGCAGCAGCAGGGCGGGCAGGTCCTCCCGGTTCACGGCGAAGAACAGCGGGGCGATGCCCGCCAGCCGCCCGTCGGCTTCCGCCGTGACGAGCGCCAACTGCGCTTCGTCGGGCCATTCGCCGCCGCCGCGCGTTGCCCACCAGGCGGCGAGGTATTCATAGCGCAGGAAGGGCACATCGCAGATGCTCTCCCCCAGCAGCGCGTTCCACTGGCTGGCGGTCAGCCCATCCGGGAAGGTGGTGTGTAGTGTAAATTGCATGGGAAAAGACGGTCGATTCTTCGGTACTTTCATGTATGGCTGATGGGATTCGAGAGTTTGATTTTACCAGTATAATGGAAGCCGTGACCGCCGCATTGGACCTCAACCTGCTTCCATTCCACCGCCTCAAGGGTCAGGAAGCACCCATCCTCCCCGGCTTGCGCATCATCGCACCACCCCGGCGCCCCGCCCGGGGGCGGGAGGAAGACCAGTTGATCGTCTTTCTCAGCCTGGCTGGCAACATGCCCCTGCCCGCCGCGGAGCATGACCGCCTGGTCACCAGCCTGGCGGAGCGTTTCCACCGCAGCCCCGGGGCGCTGACCTCCGCCCTGCGCGCCGGCGCCGATTTCATCAACCAGGCGCTGGTGGAACGCAACATGCGCACCACCGGCAAGGGGCAATACCTGGTGGGGCGCCTCATCCTGGGCGTCCTGCGCGGCGAGCAGCTCTTCCTGGCGCTGTGCGGACCGGTGCACGTCTTGCATCACACCGGCGGGCAGACCCGGCATGTGCACGAGGAACAGACCGTGCGCAACGGGCTGGGTGCCAGCCAGACCACGCCGATCCATTTCACCCAGATCGACCTCCACCCCGGGGACCTGGTTGCGCTGTGCGCCGCCCTGCCTTCCGGTTGGGAGGCTGCCCTGCAGGAGGGGCACGCCACCTTTGACCTGCTGCGCAAGAGTTTGCTGACCGTTACGCAGGAGGATCTCAACGCCATCCTCGTGCAGGTGCGCGCCGGCAAGGGCATCCTGACCCTGCTGCGCGGGGCGGTCACCCCGGTGGAGGCGCGTCCCGCGCCTGTCCCTGCGGTGGTCGTCCCGGATGCGCCCCCTCCGTCAGGACCTGCACCGCAACCCGCGCCAGCCATCCCCACTTCCCAGGTTGCCAGCGAACAGCCCGCCAGTCGTTTTGCCCGCCTGCTTGCCGGGCAGGAAGCCGGAGGGTCTGCGCCGGAGCAGGAGCTCGCAGCCGCGCCCGTGCTTCCCGTACCAGCCCCGCAGGAGCAGGTCCTGCCAGCCGCGCTGGAACCTCAGCCGGAGGAGGGCGCCCCGGCGGAGAGCGCCAGCCGCCCGCTGCGCCTCATAACCCGCCCGGCAACTGCCCGGCTGCACAAACCGGGCGGGCGCGCCTCGCGCTTTGTCAGCCCGCCAGGGGAAGGCGGCGAAACCCCCGAGATCTCGCGCCCGATCGTGCAGAAACGCCAGCAGACCTTCCGCGGGCTGGCGAAATGGATGCGCGGCGTGCAGGTCTTCACCCGCAGCACGGGCGAAAAATTGCGCCAATTCCTGCCCAACCTGCTGCCGGGCGCCCGCGAGGGCGAACCGCGTCTCACCGGCATGAGCATGGTCTTCGTGGTCGTGGTCATCCCCCTGCTGGTGGTCATGATCGCCATGACCTTCTACAACAAGCACGGCAGGACCGCCTCCTACCAGGAGAACTACGAGCAAGCCTGGGCGGCTTCGGTCTGGGCTGCGGCGCAGACCAACCCCGCCGACATCCGCGTCGGCTGGGAGCGGACGCTGTATTACCTGAACATCGCCGATGACTACCAGGATACCGATGAAGCGGTCGAACTGCGGGCACGCGCCCAGCTTGCCCTCGACAACCTGGACAGCATCCTGCGGCTCGATTTCAGCCCCGCCATCGTGGGCGGCTTGAGCCAGACCGTCGAGGTGACGCACCTGGCTGCCACCAATACCGACCTGTATGTGCTGGATGGCGCCCGCGGCACGGTCCTGCGCTTCTACCTCGGCTTGCAGGGCTACCTGGCGGATACGCAGTTCTCGTGCTCGCCGGGCACGTACGGCGGTGTGCGCGTGGGCGAACTGGTGGATATCGTTGCCGCGCCCAAGGTCAACACCTTCAGCGCCACGCTGATCGCCATGGATGGCGCCGGCAACCTGCTGTTCTGCCGCCCCAGCCCCTCCGAGCCGACCGCCGTCCAGTTGGCGGCGCCTTCGCTCGGCTGGCGCAGCATCGGCGGCTTCACTCTTGACCCCTCCAGCGGGTATCTCTACGTGCTCGACCCGGTTGCCAATGCCGTCTGGGTGTATGCCCCCGACCGGAACGGGGAATACACCAACCTGCCGGTGATGTTCTTCGGCGCCCAGGTGCCGGCAGGCATGGAAAGCGCCATCGACATGGTGACCAATGGCGCCGACCTGTACCTGCTCTTCCAGGACGGGCATATCGCCGCCTGCACCCTGCTGGAATTCCAGGGCGTGCCCAAGCGCTGCTCGGACCCGGCGCAGTTCGTGGACAACCGCCCCGACCGCACCGCCGGCATCAGCATCGCGGATGCGCTCTTCACCCAGATGACCTTCGCCGAGGCGCCCGACCAGGCGCTTTACCTGTTCGACCCGCTCGCCCAGGCGGTCTACCGCTTCAGCCCGCGCCCCGATTCGCTCATCCTGCAGGGGCAGTTCCGGGCGGCGGAGGATGACCGCCTCAAGATGCTGGTCTCGACCGCCACCGCCATGACCATCAGCCCCAACCGCTACATCTTCATCAGCATCAGCGGTCAGGTCTACTACGCCACCGATGTCCCCTAAAAAGGAGGCAGCATGGCTTCCAGCCTGTGGGAATTCCTGCGCAACCTGATCTACCCCAAGCCTGCCGGAGGGGGTCCGCAAATTCTGGCGGATAACCTTTACGAGCCGGTGCGGATCATCACCGCCCGCGTCCTGCTGGTCATCTATGATCCTGTAATGGACTCTGCCTCGGGCGCCAGGCTCTCGCAATTCATGGATTGGAACCGTCCGGAGGACCTGGTGACCGGTTTCATCCAGGATATCCTGCAGACCAGCAACGGTGCGGCGCGCTTCCAGGTCGTCGAACGGGTGGAACTGGACGAGTTCCCCGTCCTGCTGGATGGCTTCCGCTATACCCCCCAGACCTACCTGGAGGTGATGAGAAAGATACGCGCCCCGCACACTCCGCCGCTGGTGGATTACCCTGCCATCCTGCAGCAGCAGGATGTCATCGCCCGCATCAGCAAGCGCGAGATCGATGAGGTCTGGGTGTTCGGCTTCCCGCACGCCGGTTTTTACGAATCGACCATGGGCGGCGCGGGCGCCTTCTGGTGCAATGCGCCGCCGCTTGCCGGCACCGCCGGGTGCAAGCGGCGCTTCACGGTGATGGGTTTCTCCTATGAGCGCGGGGTGGGCGAGATGCTTGAATCCTTCGGGCATCGCGCCGAATCGATCCTCGAGAAGACCTTCGCCCGCACCTCGGGCGCCGCCAACCTGTATGCCAGGTTCACCACCTACGACAAGAAGGATACCGACCACGCCGAGGTGGGCAACATCCACTTCGCGCCGAACAGCGAAGTGGATTACGATTGGGGCAACCCGCGCCTGGTGGAGAGCGCTTGCGATGACTGGTACAACTTCCCCGCCTTCCAGGGGACGCGGCGCCAGGTGAATGCTGCCGAGTGGGGCGGCGGCGACATCCGCGCCCACCATGTCTGGTGGCTCAAGCACATCCCCCACGTTGCCGGACGCACCAGCGGCGTGCACAACAACTGGTGGCAGTACATCATCGACCCCAACCTGGTCAGAGTTTGAGACAGACCGCCCTGAAAAGCGCAGGACGGATCCGTGCCGGAAATCTGAAAGCCTCATCTCGGGTAATTTAATTGTAGAAGTGACATGGGCGTGGACCGTACCGTTGTTAAGTGGTTGAGGGATCATCCTGCAATCCACCAGTGGGGACTCTCACTCCTCGGGCTGGCGGTCTATGCGCTTGTCTATGACGGCTTGAGCCTCTCAGCCCGGACGCTGGCAGCCATGCTGTTGATCATACCGGTCATGTTCTCGGTCTGGTTGCTCGGCAGGCATGCCTGGGTCATTTTCGCCCTGGGGGTCAGCCTGCAGACGCTCATCAGCCTGCGGCAGGGGTTCAGCCTGGCGGTGATCGCATTTGAGCGCGGGGGTGTCTATATCGGGCTGGTCATCCTGTTGGTCATGCTGATCCTGATCCTTGTGCGCGGACGCACCCGACGGCTGACCCGCCAGACCGAGGACCAGCAGAACCTGCTCGGCAGGCTGCACGAGCAGACGGCTTTCCTTTCCCTGCTGGGCGATATCCTTGCCGCCTCGCTGGAAGCCAACGACACCACCTCCATCCTGCAGATCCTGGTCAACCGAACCGGTGAATTGTTCGTCGCGCACGACTGCTACATCACCTACTGGGATGAAACCACCCGCCAGACCATCCCGCAGGT
>JBFYSG010000323.1:0-3242 GCA_041301835.1 Chloroflexota bacterium
CGACGCTCTTCCGATCTTGTGCTCTTCACACTGAACGCCATCGGTTTTATCGGCTTGACCGCAGCGCTTTACTTACCGCTGCCGATACTCAAGAACTACCCCACCCTCGTACGCATCACACTGATGGCATACACCCTGCTGACCATTATGTTATGGGTTTTCCTCGGACGTCCCTACACGACCATCGGGTATATTGACAAAGTCATCGAAGCCGCGCTGTTCAGCCTGCTGCTGTTCAAGCGACCATAAGGTTTAAAGGTTCATTCAATGGCAGGTTCAGGGGCAATCGACACCGGACAAACCCGACGAACAGTGTTCTTTACTGCCGAAAGGCAGGTGCAGCTTATCACGGACACCTTGCCGGCGCCAGCCAGCGGTGAAGTGACCGTGCGCACGTGCCTGAGCGCTGTCAGCGCCGGTACTGAGATGCTGGTTTACCGCAACCAGGTTCCAGATGATATGAAACTCGACGAAACCATCACCGCCCTGGACGGCAATTTCTGCTATCCCCTGCGCTACGGCTATGCCTGCGTCGGTCAGGTGGGCGCGCTCGGCGCCGGTGTCCCGGCGCTGTGGCAGGGCAGGCGGGTCTTTGCCTTTCACCCCCACGCGGATTATTTCAACCTGCCCCTGGTGGACCTTCTCCCCATCCCGGATGATATCGGCTGGGAGGATGCTGTTTTCCTGCCGAGTATGGAAACCGCCGTTAACCTGGTGATGGATGCCGAACCCCGCCTTGGCGAAAGCGCAGCGGTTTTCGGTCAGGGGGTCATCGGTCTGCTGTGCACCAGCCTGCTGGCGCAGTTCCCGCTTTCTGCCCTGGCAGCCTTCGACGCCTACCCCATGCGCCGCCAATTGGCTTTGGAAGCCGGCGCTCACGCCGCACTGGATCCCCGTGCGGAGGATTGGCGCGAGCGCGCCCTCATGCTCAGCGGTCCGCACGGGTTTGACCTCTCCCTGGAGAACTCCGGCAATCCACAGGCGCTGGACCAGGCGCTGGTGCTCACCGGGTATGCCGGGCGCATCGTGATCGGTTCGTGGTACGGGCTCAAGCCGGTCCAGGTGGATCTGGGCGGCGCGTTCCACCGCTCCCGCCAGCGGCTCATCAGCAGCCAGGTCAGCACCATCGATCCGGCGCTCAGCGGTCGTTGGGATAAAGCCCGCCGATTCCAAACTGCCTGGTCACAGATCCGGCGTTTGCGCCCCGCCCGGTGGATCACGCATCGCTTCGCGTTGCACGATGCAAGTCAAGCCTACCAGTTATTAGATGAAGACCCGCGTGAAGCCCTGCAAATCATCTTTGATCATGGAGAATGATAATGACCCTGCCGCATCGTGTCCTTGTCCGTAAACCATTCATCGCCCAACATTACCTCATCGGCGGCGATTGGGGCGCAGAGAATGATCCCCATTCGCACCCGTACATCCTGGAGTTGGAACTGGCAGGTGAGACTCTTGACCAGCACAATTATCTCGTCGATATCGACCACATCAAAGGCTGCCTCGAAGACCAACTCGCGCGCTACAGCGACAAATTACTCAACGACCTGCCGGAGTTCGCCGGGCAGAACCCTTCGATCGAGCTTTTTTCCCGCACCCTGTGCCAGAACCTCTCCAACTGCATCACTGCCGGGAATATCCGTCAGATCACGGTGCGCTTGTGGGAGAATGATGACGCCTGGGCAAGCTACACCTTGGAGCGCTAGTGCGCATCGCCCTGGTCATTTACGGCGACCTGAACACGCGCTCGGGTGGATTCCTGTACGATCGCTTGCTGGTTGAGCAGCTTCGCGCCAGCGGCGACACGGTCGAGGTCATCAGCATGCCGTGGCGCTCGTATCCGGGCTGCCTGCTGCACAACCTCGATCGCCGCTGGTTCGACCGCCTGGCTCGCCTGCAGGTGGACGTGTTGTTGCAGGATGAACTCAACCACCCCTCCCTTTTCAGCATCAACCGGCGCCTGAAGCGCTCCAGGCAGATCCCGCTGGTGGCGGTCGTCCATCACCTGCGCGTCAGCGAACCGCACCCCGCGCATTTACGCCGGCTGTACCGTTCGATCGAACGGGCGTATCTGCGCACCCTCGACGGCTGCATCTATAATTCGGCTTCAACTCAAGCCAGCGTTGCGGAGCTCGCCGGTTCGGCATTGCCCGGGGTGGTGGCAACCCCCGGCGGAGACAGGCTGGGCTCGCTTTCAGCGGACCAGATCCGCGTCCGTTGCAACCACGCCGGACCGCTGCGCCTGCTGTTCCTTGGCAATCTACTCGCGCGCAAAGGATTGCATGATCTGATCTCCGCGCTGGCGATGCTGACGGACGAGGATTGGACCCTGACGATCGCCGGTCGCGCGGATTTCGAGCCCACTTATGCGCAGCGCCAGATGTTGGAGGTCAATTCCAGGAAATTATCCGGGCGGGTCGCATTCCGCGGCGATGTGGATGATGATGCGCTTCCCGCCCTCCTTTCCCAAACGGACCTGTTGGTGGTGCCTTCGCACTACGAGGGCTTCGGTATCGTTTATCTCGAAGCCATGTCACATGGCATTGCGTCCATCGCCGGCAGCGCTGGCGGAGCCGCCGGCATCATCCAGCCCGAGGTCAACGGTTGGCTGGTAAAACCCGGCGATGCCGTCGCCATCCAGTCCATCATCCGCCGTTTGTGCCGCGACCACGCAGAACTGCGCCGGGCGAGCCTGGCAGCGCGTGAACGGTTTGATGCATTCCCCGGCTGGAGCGCCAGCCTGTCCGGCATCCGCACCTACCTTCAAACGCTGGTGAATTAGCCATGGCATCTTACTCTTTTCAGGAATACCTCGACGCAAAACAAAGCGTTGATGACCGCGCCGTCAATCTCCGAATTTGGGAGATGCTGCACCGTTCCCTGGTGGCGCTGCAGAATCCTGGACCGATTGATGTGCTGGAGCTCGGTTGCGGGTCGGGCGCGATGTTGCGCCGCATGCTGTCTGGCGGTTTGCTGGCCCATTGCCGCTATACCGCGATCGACTCCGACTGGCAGAATATCGCCCAGGCGCAGCAAGCCTACCCACGCCGGCTCGCACAAACGGAAAACCAGGTGGCGGTTGAGTTCATCCAGGCTGATGCCTTCGAATTCCTTCAACGCCCCTCTGTCGGTCCCTATCATCTTGTTATCGCTCACGCCTTCCTGGACCTGGTGGATGTCCCCACCGTACTCCAATCCATCCGAGCCAGCACGCTCCCGGGCGGATTTTGGACTATCACGAT
>JBFYSG010000325.1:0-5922 GCA_041301835.1 Chloroflexota bacterium
GCCTCGCTCGCCAGCAGGGGATAATCAGCCGTCCGTGCGGCGGCTTCGGCGGAGGCGGGAGTCACCAGGGTGTAGCCGTCCAGCACCAGGTCCCTGTCTTCGCTGCTCATGAACAGGAACAGGCGCTCCATCTCCGACTGGCGGATCGCCAGCGGCACGGCGTTCTCCACGCCGCCCTGCTGGATGCCGTTGTTGACGATGCGCGACATGTAATCGGGCAGCGCCAGGTCGGCGTTCGCCTGGACGAACAGCAGGACAATGGAAATGAGGATCAGCAGGGTGTAAGGTTTCAGGTATTTCAGGATACGCAGCATGGTTCAAACTCCGGCAAAGGAAAGTGCTTGGTCATCGAGTCAAGCGATGGGTTGGTGCCCGGTGCGCCCGGGGTCAATCCGTGCGGGCGCGGGCAGCCTCGGTTAGCAGGGTCAGGGCGGCGATGATGGTCTCCTGCTGGGCAGGGGTCAGCGATTCGGTCACATCCTCCACCCAGCGGGTGCGGGCTTCGATGCCTTTCTGCATCAGCGCCAGCCCTTTGGGCGCCAGTTCCAGTTGTTTCCCCCGCCGGTCCTGCGGGTTCTCGCTGCGCTTCACCAGGTCCAGCTGCACCAGGCGGTCGATCGCCTGGCTGGCGGCAGCGTTTGTGAAGCCCATGCGCTCGCCGATATCCGAAACCCCCTCGCAGCCTCCGTGCATGAGACACATCAGGATGTTGATCTGCGAGAACGACAGCCCGGTGTCGTTCATCACGCGCTTGAAATCGCGCATCGAGCGGTGCATGAACGCCTCGGACCACTCGCGCACTGTCTGGCTAAGTAGTTTAGACGACTGTATCATTAATTCCTTTTATTAGTTAATTATACTTAACTATATCCCCCACCGCCCCGGCTGTCAAGGGCTGACTCCCGACCTTCGGATAAAAGATCGTACATTTTCCAGGTGATCGTCAAAAAAGGACTGAGCGTGGCGTTCTTTGCCCGCTCAGTCCTTTTTTGACATTAAAAACCCCTCCCCCGCAAAGATCAAGGATGTGAAAGATCACCTGCTTTCGGGGGAGGGGTAGGGGTAGGGGTGGGGGTGGGGGTCATGCTGCGCCCCGAACGCCATGCTGGAGAATCAATATACGAATTCATGTCCGAACATCAACTGACCCGGGCTCCAGGGCTTGCGCCGAGGCGCGCCAGGATGATGGCGCGCAGCTCTGCCTGCACCTCCTGCCAGCCCCTGCCGGCATCCACCCGCACCCACCTGCCGGGGTCGGATGCCGCCATCTCCAGGTAACCGGCGCGCACCCGCTGGTGGAATTCCACCGTGTAGGCATCCAGCCGGTTCCATTCGCTGCTCCGGGTCTTTCGGTTCAGCCCGACCACCACGTCCACATCCAGCAGGATGGTCAGGTCGGGCAGCAGTCCGCCGGTGGCATACGCCACCAGGGCGCGCACCTGCTCCAGGTCCTGCTGGTGACCGTAGCCCTGGTATGCCAGGGTCGAATCGGCGTAGCGGTCTGAGAGCACGATCTCGCCCATTGCCAGGCGCGGGCGGATGACCTGCTCGACGAACTGGGCGCGCGCCGCCTGGTAGAGCAGGGTCTCGGTGCGCGCATGCATCTCGGTGTTCTTCAGCGAATGCAGGATCTCGCGGATCTGCTCGCCGATGGAGGTTCCGCCCGGTTCGCGCGTCGGGAAGATGACATGCCCCCCTTCGCGCAGCGTTTCCACCAGGTGGGGGATGTGGGAGGTCTTGCCCGAGCCTTCGGGACCTTCGAGAGTGATGAACATGACCTATTCCCGGAAGATGCGCACGTGGCGGCGGGGATCCTTGCCGTAGGAATGGCTCACCAGTTCGGCTTCGCGCGCCAGTTCATACTGCAGGCGGCGCGCCGCCGCCGGTCCCGGGGGCAGGTCCACCCAGCGCTCGCCGTTCATCACCGCGGCAATGGCAGCCTGCGCCTGGTTCCGCACCAGTTCCATCTCGCTCGTGGCGGGTACGACCTCCGCCAGGTTGAACAGGTCGCTGAGGAACTGCTCCATCTGGCTGACGGTGTTGGCGCGCAGCACGTAGACCGGCATGCCGCGGTGCTCTGCCTGCATCACCGCCTGCTGGCGGTCGCGGTAATACGAGCGCAGCGTCACGAGCACATCCGCCTCGCCGGCATCCTTGACGATCAGCGCCGGCACCCCCATGCGCTTGGCGCTCTGCATCAGGCGGTCGCGCGCCACCCCGTAGGGGAAGACCCGCACCGATTGCATGGCTGAACGCGGGGCATCCGGCAGCGGGGCGCTTTCCGCCGCGGGTGAGGGGGCATCCACCTGCACGGCGGGGGCGGGGTTGACCACCCGGGCTGTGCCCCGTGCAGGGGCAAGGGTGGTGCGGCGGGCGCCGGTGGTCTGCCCGTTCTCGATGCGGAACTCCGACTCCGGGTGGGCGCGCGGATCGGGGCGGGCTTTCTCGATCTGGATATTGCCATCCGCGCCGCGCGAGCGGATCTCGGGCGGCAGGGGAAAGCCGCGCAGCAGCGCATCCACCGCCGCGGCGATGTCGCTGTGCACCGCGAAGCGGTCGCGCTGTTGGATCTCCACCAGCACATCGAAGGTCGGCGGGGCGCGGCGTTCCAACACCGTCTTCTGCGTGCCGCGCCGGCGGGCTTCCTCGTCCGAGAGCGTCACCGCCTCGATGCCGCCGACCAGGTCGGAAAGGGTGGGGTTCAGCAGCAGGTTGTCGAGCGTCTGCCCGTGCGCCGTGCCGATCAACTGCACGCCGCGCTCGGCGATGGTGCGCGCCGCGGCGGCTTCCAGTTCGCGCCCGATCTCATCGATGACGATCACCTCCGGGTTGTGGTTCTCGACCGCCTCGATCATCACCTCGTGCTGGAGCATGGGCTCGCGCACCTGCATGCGGCGGGCTTTGCCCACCGCCGGGTGGGGCACGTCGCCGTCGCCGCCAATCTCGTTGGAGGTATCCACGATGATGACGCGCTTCATCTCCGCCAGGATGCGGGCGGCTTCGCGCAGCAGGGTGGTCTTGCCGACCCCCGGGCGTCCCAGGATGAGCACCGACTTGCCCGACTCGACGATATCCTGGATGATGTCCACCGTGCCGTAGACCGCCCGCCCGACGCGCAGGGTCAAGCCCACGATGTGCCCGCGCCGGTTGCGGATGGCGGAGATGCGGTGCAGGGTGCGCTCGATCCCGGCGCGGTTGTCGGCATCGAAGGCGCCGGTGTGCTCATCGACGAAATCGATCTCGGTGCGCGTTACCTCGCTCTCGCGCAGCGCGGTCTCGCGGTCCACGAAGCGCGCCGTGGGGATGCGCCCCAGGTCGAGGATGATCTCCAGCAGGTTGTCGTAATCGTCCGCCTTGTGGACGGCGGCAGCGATGCTGCCGGGCAGGACCCCTAGCAGGGCATCCAGGTCATCGGTGATCTTGAGTTGGGTCATGGTCGGGCGTACCAGGTCTTTCCATAGTTTTCGCCCGGGTGCGGCGAGGGAGGTCTCCCCCGCCAGCCGTCCGGTCGGTGCTTGTGCATTGTATCACGACAGTCGGCCGCGCCTCAGCGTTCCTGCTCGCGCCGGGTGGCAGGCGAGGCGGTCTTCGCCTTCGCCAGCGCTTTCTCGAGCGCCGGGGAGGCTTGCATTTCCTTCACGCTTTTTGCCAGGCGCTTGACCATCACCGCCTGGCGCTCGCCGGGTTCAGCGCCCAATTCCTCGAGCGGGGCTTCGAGCCAGGTCTGGTAGGAGCGCACGCAGACGAACACCGCGACTTGGTTCCAGCCGCCGGCGGCGCGCACCAGGGTGGGCACATGCGCCGGGAAACAACCGGAATCGGGCAGCACCAGCGGCTGCAACCAGACCCCCTGCGGACCGTTGCTGAATATAGCGCTGGCTTGCACGTAGTTATCCACGTCCCAGACCAGCCCGGCTGGCAGGCGCGGCAGGTTCTCCACCGGCTGCAGCAGAGCGGGGACGATCTGGGCATGCAGCGCCTGCACCGCCAGCCAGTCGATCTCATCCGGCACGCGCCAGTTGCTCCCGCCGGGGCGCCCGCTGAAGCGCGGCAGCCGCCAGACCCGCTGCCAGGCATACATGGCGAATCCCGCCTGCCTGAGCGCCTCAAAGGCGGGTGAATCCTCGTCCACCTCCGCCAGCACATGCAGGGCGCCCCACTCACCGGCGCGCACTGCCAGGTGGTCGAGCAGGCTCGGCGCCAGTTCCTCCACCTTTTGCCCCGGCGCCATGAAGGTCAGGCGCGCCGAGGTCTCGCCCTCGTTGAGCAGCACCTGTCCCATCAGCGCCGCGCCCGCCTCGTTGACCAGCGCGGTGTACAGGTTGCGGCGCGGGTTGAGGTAGGAGAGCAGGGTGCTCATGCTCAGCGGGTTGCCGCGTGTCAGGCAGCGGGCATTATCCAGCGGCAGGATGTCCTGGCGGAAGCGGGACAGGAAAGGCAGGTCGAGCAGGTCGAGGTTTCGGACGGTCATCGGGTTCAGCCCCCGGCAGGCGGATCAGTTGCCCCCGGGGCGGCTCGCACCAGGGAGAGGAAATAGGCGTGGAAGCGGGTGTCCGGCGTCAATTCCGGGTGGAAGGAGGTGGCAAGCAGACTGCCCTGTTGGGCGGCGACGATCCGCCCGTCTGGCAGACTCGCCAGCGCCCGGGCATCCCCGGAGACCGACTCGATCAACGGGGCACGGATGAAGACCGCATGGTAGGGCAGGTTGGGCTGACCCGGCGTGCCCAGGGCGGGCACCAGCAGGTCGGCTTCAAAGGAATCCACCTGGCGCCCGAAGGCGTTGCGTTCCACGCTGATATCCATGATGCCCAGCAGCGGCTGCTGGCGGCGGGCGTCGCGCGAAAGGAAGATCGCCCCGGCGCAGGTGCCCCAGACGGCATGCGTCCCGCCGAACGCCCGCAGCGGTCCGAGCAGGGCATAATCCTGCGCCAGTTTGCCAATGGTGGTGGATTCGCCCCCCGGCAGGATCAAGCCGTCCAGGCCTTCCAGGTGGCGCGGCAGGCGCACTGGCACGCCCTCCACGCCCAGGCGGGCAAGCATGTGCAGGTGTTCGCTAAAATCACCCTGGATCGCCAGGACACCGATTCTCATGGTTTTGACCCGCGCCGCTCCGCAGTTACCAGCCCCGCCCAGCGATCTTATCGCCCTCCGGCATCTGTGAGACGTTCAGCCCGACCATCGGCTCGCCCAGGTTCCTGCTCACCTCAGCCAGTATGGCGGCATCCTGGTAGTGCGTGACCGCCTTGACGATGGCTGCCGCCCGCCGGGCGGGGTCGCCGGACTTGAAGATTCCCGAACCGACGAAGACGCCGTCCACGCCCAACTGCATCATCAGGGCGGCGTCCGCCGGGGTCGCCACGCCGCCGGCGGCGAAGTTGACCACCGGCATGCGCCCCAGTTCACGCGTCTCGCGCACCAGTTCGTAGGGCGCGCCCAATTCCTTGGCCAGGTGCATCAGTTCCTCCTCCGCCATCGTCTGCAGGCGGCGGATCTCCCCCAGCACCGAGCGCGCATGCCGCACCGCTTCGACCACGTCGCCGGTTCCGGCCTCACCCTTGGTACGGATCATGGCAGCGCCCTCGCCCACGCGCCGCAGGGCTTCGCCCAGGTTGCGGCAGCCGCAGACGAACGGTACCTTGAAGTTGTGCTTCAGGATGTGGTGCGCCTCGTCCGCCGGGGTCAGCACCTCGGATTCGTCGATGTAATCCACGCCGATGGCTTCGAGGATCTGCGCCTCGACGAAATGCCCGATGCGGCACTTCGCCATCACCGGGATGGAGACGGTGTCCATGATCTTGAGGATCAACTCGGGGTCCGACATGCGTGCCACGCCGCCCTGGGCGCGGATATCCGCCGGGACGCGTTCCTGAGCCATCACGGCGCAGGCGCCGGCATCTTCCGCGATCTTGGCGTGCTCCGGCG